>JACJNW010000041.1 GCA_014695195.1 Cyanobacteria bacterium FACHB-DQ100
GATTGTTGGTGGTTCGCCTGAAGACCGAGAACGCTATCAACGCTACCTGCTGCACGATGCAGAACACACCTATACCCTCCTAGAAGCCGCCTCGGCTCAGCAAGGGCGCGAGCTCTATCAGCAGGCTCAACCAGATGCCGTGTTATTCCACAATCAACCGCAGGATCTGAATGCGCTCGACTTTCTAGCCCAATTACGCTCTGCAGCCTCCCCACCGACCTGTCTACCAATCATTCTGCTGATTAAGCAGGAGAACGCGGCAGTTGCTGTACAGGCGATCAAAGCCGGTGCCCAGGACTACCTGATTAAGGAACACATGACCGCGGAGATGTTGCATCTTGCGATTAACCAGACGATTGAAACGGTTCATCTAAAGACTGAGCTCCATCAACGACGGGAGCGAGAGCGACTAGTCGCTCAGGTGACCCAGCATATCCAACGCTCCCTTGATCTCAACACTATCTTGCAGATTGGTGTCGATGGGGTACGGCAGTTCCTCCGCACGAATCGGGTGCTCATTTTCCGAGTTGAGTCTGATGGCAGTGGCACCGTCGTCAGCGAATCCGTGGGAGCGCCCTGGCAGTCCATTCTTGCGTCCAATCTGTTTGATCCCTGCTTCGTAGAAAGCTATATCGAACCCTTTGCTCAGGGACTGGTTACCAGCAAAACCGATATTCACGACGGCAGCATTGATCCCTGTCATGTCAACTTACTCGTCCAGTTTCAGGTCAGAGCCAATCTAGTCGTGCCCATTCTACAGGACGACCGCCTCTGGGGGCTGATTATCGCCCATCATTGTTCCGCTCCTCGGCAGTGGCAACCGCTCGAAGTGGATCTCCTGAAAGAGTTGGCAAACCAATTAGGCATTGCCCTGCAACAAGCAGAACTGTACCAGCAATCCCAACAGGAACTGACCGAGCGCAAGCGAGCCGTGGCCGCGTTGCAAGAAAGTGAAGACCGGTTTCGGCAGTTAGCTGAAAATATCAATACCGTATTCTGGATCAAAGAGGCGCATGCAGACTGTTGCAGCTACGTCAGTCCTGCCTACGAGCAATTGTGGGGGCTGAATTCGCAGGAATTGTACCACTCCCACCAAGCCTGGACTGATTATATTCATCCCGAAGATCGCGAAGTCACAGCCAAAGCCTTTAAGGAAAAAGCGGCGACTGGGCAATTCGATCAGGAATATCGGATTGTTCTCCCCGATGGCAGCGTTCGCTGGGTGCGAGACCGTTGCTTTCCACTGCAGGATGAGACAGGAGTGCTGTATCGCTTTGTGGGCATTGCCGAGGATATTACCGAGCGCAAGCAAACGGAAGCCGCCCTGCGAAAAAATGAACAGCTGCTGCGGCTCGCACTGACCGGGGCAAGGCAAGGGATTTGGGACTGGAACTTAAAATCAGGGGTGCTCACCTGGGATCGGCAGTGTAAGGAAATGTTCGGCGTGACGCCAGACTTTCCCGTCACGTTTGAATGGCACATCGATGCGTTACATCCCGATGATCGCCAGCGCGTCCAGGATGCAGCTGCTATGGCTCTGCGGGAACGCACCGAGTTTCACGAAGAGTACCGCACCCTCCATCCGGATGGCACAATGCGGTGGATTCTAGCTCGGGGCTGCGGGTTCTACGATGACGCTGGAGAACCCTATCGCATGTCGGGCACGGTGTTGGATATTACAGAACGCAAACACACCGAAGCCGAATTGCAGGAGCGCAATGCCCAGCTTCAACTGCTGTATGAAACGACTCGTGATTTACTGTCTTCGACCCAACCGCTGGCTTTGGTGGAGACAGTCTTTCACAGACTTAAAAGCCTAATTGGGGTGGATGTTTACCTCAACTACATCCTCGATGAACCGCAGCAGCAGTTACAGCTGACCTTCTATAGTGGCATCCCAGAGGACCTTGCTCGGCAGATCGAATGGCTGGACCTGGGGCAAGCGATTTGTGGTACGGTCGCACAACAGTGTCGTCAGATCGTACAGACGGATGTGCAGCACTGTCATGATCCTCGATGCCAACTGGTACAATCGCTGGGATTGACCGCCTATGCCTGTCAGCCCCTGATTGCTCAAGGCAAACTGTTTGGCACATTAAGCTTTGGCAGCCGCAGTCGTACCGAGTTTACCGCCGCTGAGCAATCCCTCTGCCAAGCTATTTGTGATCAGATTGCCATTGCCCTGGAGCGGTCTGAACTCTTAACTTCACTTCAACAGCAGACCGAGGAACTGGTGCGCGTTAATCGCATCAAGGATGAGTTTTTGGCCGTGCTGTCCCACGAATTGCGCTCGCCCCTCAACCCCATTCTTGGTTGGACTAAACTGCTGCAAACCCGGAACTTTAACCCGGCTCAAACAGCTCAAGCCCTAGCAGCAATTGAACGCAACGCCAAACTGCAGACGCAACTGATCGATGACCTGCTCGATATCGCCAAGATTCTCCGCGGCAAGCTGAGCTTGACGGTCGCACCAGTCGATCTCGTGTTTGTGATTGAGTCAGCGATCGAAACCGTCAGCACTGCAGCCCAAGCGAAATCGATTCAACTGCAGACTGTGGTACCCCAGATCGGACCTATCTCGGGAGATGCTGTTCGGCTGCAGCAAATCGTCTGGAACCTGCTGTCAAATGCGGTCAAATTCACGCCGAGCCAGGGACGGGTAGAGATTCGATTGGAGCAAGTGGGCGATCTGGCGCAGATTACGGTCAGCGATACCGGCAAGGGCATCAACCCTGACTTCCTTCCCCATATCTTCGAGTCGTTCCGACAGGAAGATTTGTCGACCACTCGGACGTTTGGGGGATTGGGATTGGGTTTGGCAATCGTTCGCAACCTCGTTGAGGCGCACGGGGGAACGATCTGGGCAGAAAGCCCCGGCGAAGGGCAGGGCGCCATCTTTACCGTCCGATTGCCCTTACTGCAGGCAGTCTCTGCATCAAATTCGCCCGAGCCGGTTCCAGAGCTAGAACCGGATTTAGCGGGGATTCGGATTCTGGTTGTGGATGATGAACGCGATACTCGGGATTTGATCAACGTGGTGCTGACCCAAACCGGGGCTGAGGTCTTAGCGGTTACGACCGCTCAAGAAGCGTTAGCAGCTTTGAGTCCGTTCCAACCCCACGTATTAGTGAGCGATATTGGCATGCCCGAGATGAATGGCTATGCCCTGCTGCAACAGGTACGCGCGCTCCCGGCTCATCAAGGAGGACAAACGCCTGCGATCGCTCTGACGGCTTATGCTCGAAAAGAAGATGCAGAGCACGCCCTCCGCTGTGGCTTTCAAGGTCATCTCGCGAAGCCGATTGAACCGATTCAGTTAACTAGGACTGTGTGCTCATTCACACCTCGTGACAATCGAGGGTAGGGTTAGCCGACGCAGGGAGGCTACTCTCTGCGTCGGCTTGAAACCCGAACGTGATTCGTTAGATCATCCGGCTTCTCCGCTGATTTGGTGTCAGAAATACCAGTCTTCAGAGTATGGCTAGCCATACTCTGATTCAAACGCATAAATGTTCACCAAAGTCACTGCTAGAAGTTCGACCACGCCCCGCAATGCGAAGCCGTGCTGGCTCGGTTGCTCGGCTGTCGCTCTATCATTTAGGTCGTAATCTAAAGCCTTTCAGAACGATTGAGGCTGCGCTCCGACAAGCACGACGATGGCAGTAATGAGGGCATCCGGCAAGTCCAACTTAGATAAAAAGCAATCAAACCCTGCTGCAAGCACTTGATGAGCACAGAACTCTCGATTGTAGGAGGTAAGCCCAATCGGCCGAAAGCTATATATGCCACGGAATCTGAGTTATCGACATTTAGGAGTCTCATTTGTCGATCGTACGTTTAGAACAGGATTTCTGGCTGTCGTTCCGCCGATCATGGCTGTCATTTAACAGCCCTTCGCCTCTGCGTTGAACCCCTATCAAGCTATTAGTTCAGTTCGTCACTCTATACCAAAAGGGCTTAGCTCGGGTCAATTACTACTGCTGTTGACCTTAACAGACTCGTTGCAAAAATCTGACCCAAGCCTTATAAGCTTTAGCTAGATAATAAAAAGACAAAATCCTTATCTAGCAAGGCTTTCGGAGTCAACCCCAGTAAATAGAAAGCTCCAAAGTCAGCTGCGTATGTCGAAGTGGAGCGAAAAAACGGCACATTGCTATTCATTTTTTAATCTCTTTTATGCCGTGTCAACTACAAATCGGGTTCGCGAAAATTATACTGAGATGAGATCGCTGTGCATTTGCAAGGGTTTGAGCATTTGTTCTAATTGACGCGAAGCCCAAAAGTAATTGACGCGGCACAAGGCTGTACCCGCCGACGTTAACATTCGATTTCTAGCCCAGGCAATATGCTCACTCTCTTCTTTTCTTAGAGCTCGGCTAACAGCCATAAACAGTCCAATCTAGCATATTTGTACCAAAACTCTTCCGGTAAGAATTGTTGTACTTACATTGCGGCAGAAGAAATCGTGTCCTTCACTTTCAGTCCTTGACTGATGTCAGAAGTTTTTCAAATCAAAGGGTAGGGGAGGGGTTCACTGAATTGAATAATTCCCTCCAAAGTTGCGTCAAATTTTGCTCCAGCTCCGCGTTCTGAACCTTACAGGTCATCGTCGTCTTCGCTCCTGACTAAGTTGCCTAAGTTAATCGGCAAGCTTATGAGTGGCACGACATCAGACCCTAACTTCAATTGCTGCGCGAGTGATTGCAAGGCTAACTGAAGGGTTAACGTTCCGCGCCCGGTCGCGATCGGTAGATGCGACCAAATCTCTTGCAAACTCTCCCAAACAGCGTCATCAACAGGAACGGACAGATGTTCGGGACGCGCTGTTTTCTCCTCTGATTTATCCCCATCTTGTTTGGGTCTGTCCCATAGTGGCGCGAGCCAATCAATCATCTTCACCTCCATTGCAAGAACAGTTTCCTTGGGAGAACCCTTCGTGTACAGGACACCAAACCGCGCGTCGGGTATCTGTTTCAATTCCGGCTTGAGATTATGCCGAGTCAACCTTTGTTTCACATTCAACGACATCCCGATATACAGCGGTTCAGTTTGGGTTGCAAAGAAGTAGACACCAGGCAAGCTTTTAGCGGTTGCGAACTCGTCGATCGGCTGTAAGCGATCATAGTCGTCAAGTAGGCTTTCCTTAATCCGATCGGGGTTTTTAACATCAGGGCAGGCGGTACGAATCAGTTCGTTATATTCAGAAGCCAGCTCGCGGAAAAGCTCGCTTAGCTCAGATTTGAGCGTTTCGACTAAAACAGGAATTGATTCTTTGGAGAGCGCAAACAAGAGGGAATTCTGGTTTAACCGGACACAGAACTGCTGATCCACCGGGTCACGCCCAACGCGAGTGAAGACAGAAGTAGTGAGCTTGTTTGTATAGCCAAACTTGTCTACAGCGGTTATTTCCAAACCAACCCGGAGGCTATTGAGACTAAACGTACTCAACCAATCCAATTGGCGAAGACAGTAATAGAAAGCTGTGCGATAGAGCGGATCAGGTTTTTTCAGATGTTCCTTCAGATGGGCTTTGTACCAAGCAGCCTTCCAACCAAACAGGGAACTCTTAGAAACATTACATTCAATCAGTTCAAGCATTTGAATCTCCAATAGAAAAGCCCCGCTGGGCTGCGGGGCGATGGACCTTACAGAAAAAAGCAGCAAGCATATAGCAATTGTTTCAGCAGTCGCTTTAGGAACGAAGCGACTGTTATTTGCCCTTTTTTAGCTGACTTTTTACTTGTTGTCGGTACTGTTCTGCGAGTAGATGCTTTGCCATTTCTTCCTCCATGATGCGAGCCTTTTCTTCCTCGGTTAACTCAAGGATCGGCGCATCGTCGTCATCACCTTCATTCAAGGTCTCGATTGCTTCTTGGAGAATTTCAAGCCGTGATTTGGCATCTTGTTTCACGAGCGCTGAAGTTTGCTTCGCTTGTGCGTTTTCATCTCGCTTGTTTTTTGCCATCTCTAACAGAGTCGCCGCGACAGCCAGCTTGTCTTTAACAGCCTTCGCACCGTACCGATCAACCAATTCCTCACGTAGCGTTTCGACGGCAATTTTGTCACCGTTTTCACCCTGAATACATCGAGCGATCACTTCACCAATCGCGTCGAATCCGAACTCGGTAATCTGACCTTTCTTATCCTGAATCTCGGGACAATTAACATATTCATAGGCAGGCTTGATGAACTTCTGCATCCAAGATCCCTTCAACGTACTGGGGTTGCATACCAGCCCGTTTTGCTTGTAACCGTCCACAGCATCCTTGAAACTGAGTGGAAAACTCAGCCCGGTTTTGTCCAGTTTTACAGCCGGTTTTGCATCGGTTTTTCCCGGTTCGATTCCAGTTCCGTCTGGATTCACTTCGGTTCCGTCGAGTGTCGTGTAGGTTTCCATCAGTTGTCTCCGGGTTTCCTCTAGTTTTAATCGGTCAAACTCAGGCATATCGGGCGATACAGTCGTTTTGCAGGTCACGAGTAGCACTCCTAGTTTTCAAAGATTTCAATCCTAATCAAGTCTCGAGGGAAACCGATTTGAGTCTGGCCTGAACCGGACTGGAACCAGTTCTAAACCGGTTTAGAACTGGTTCTAAAACCGAGTGTCCGGTTTTGCGCCGGTTTTCACTTACTATAACATATCGTACATACGATAGTGTCATTATTGGATACTATAATGAAAAGCGTATTCAAAATTAGTCATTTAGGTTTCAATAGGAAGACACAGTATGACAGTTGCAAGTGTGGGAAGACCAAAGAAACTAGCGAAGCGTCGCAACTATAAAATCAGCTTCGATGTGCTGGCGAAGTTGCAGGCGATCGCACAGTTAGAAGATAGGAGTGATACGGCACAGCTAGAGCGCTTTATTCGGGAAGGCGCGGAACGTTGGGAGTTGGAAAATCCTGGCAAGGCATCGGCTTATCGAGATAGGACTCTCAAGATACAAACAGAATTGGAGAACTCTCACGACGAATAGAAAAAGCCGCCCCTGACTCAGTTGTCAAAGGGCGGCTTTTCTTTAAGTAATTTAGATCATCGATTGATGATCGAGAGTCAACGTTAGGGCGCGGAGAACCTCGACGCCTTCGTCGACTTCAGCGTTGTGGATGATCGTGAGAAAGCCCTTCAGCTTCGGAGTATCGAAGGCGGGCCAGTCTGATCGTTTGAAGCAGCCAGTGTCGAGACCTTGCTCGAAGTTAAGGGCTTCTGAGGCGAGCCAGCCGCTCAGGAGTCGAATGCAGAGCAGTCTGTCAGAAAGAGCGAGACGAACGAAGTCTGCTCCGTATAGCTCAAGTAGACTCTGCAAGCGTGTGGGCGGTAGGGCGCTTCGGACGTCGCGTCGGAAACGTCTTAATAGATCCTGAGCAGTCGCGTGGAACTTTGATGTAGAGGCTGACATAAGAGACTCCTAGAAAAAGCATTTACTTGTGAGAACGCTTGTGGTCAATGCGACGTAGACTGAGACCGCGCCGAGCGATGCACCGGCAACCAGATTGACCAGTTGGATCAATGTGGGTCGAACTGCCTTAGCGAGACGGTAGTTGGATTCAGCCGCCGCTAGGTCTGAGTGCAGTTCGTGAATCCGGGCTCTGAGAATCTCAGAGTGTTTATCTGGTGTGATGCCGCTGAGAAGTTGATGCAATTCAGATTCGACTTTGGAAGTTTGCTGAGCGTTATGTTGAGCAATGCGAGCGAGGATGTCATTCATGATTCAAGTCCGTTAAAATGAACTGAAGAATGATTTACCTCGTTAAAGAAGCCCGCGTCCTGAACGTTTTTGCAGTTCTGACAGGACGCGGGCTTTTAGTATCTAAGCCGCTGGTGATCTGGGATTAGCTCTCAGCTTAGTGGGTAATTGGTACTCGCGGATTCATCGTCTGATACGAGACGCGATACGGCGCAATCCAGGACGATCTGGAAATGTATCAGCACTACAAATCGGTTTGGTTTAGCTCTTTGAAGGCGGAACCGAGACGCTACCGGGTGCCCCTGAGCCGTTCAATCGAGCAGTATTTGGCGCGAAGTGGCGGCGACGAGAATTATCACTACATGCGAAGTTCCGAACGTACGCATTATTGCCGCGCAGAGCTAGCGATCGCAAATGGAACGCCGCCAAGCAAGCGACCACAAGGCTACGCCGAAAACCTCTTGACCGGCGAAGTCAGACCCATCTGGAACATAAATCAGGTTCGGCGGCAGAAGATTTCAGGCGGCGATCATTACAAAATGCCGGCTTTTGTGGCAGGGAAGATCCCTGAGCTTCACGGCTGGAGATATCTGAGACATAACCCCTTTCAGAATGAGCCGCAGCAGACTTGATTCGGAACGGCTGTACGTTTCATCGCGCTGATTGAGGTCTAATTACCTCGTTCAGCGCGTTTTCTGTCATAGCGGGCGCGGGGTTTGTTAGCAGATGATCGAGCGCGGGTCTTCGTGAACAAGTCGCGGGGTTTGGGGCGGCATGGGGGCGTGAAAAACACTACCCCCCATAGGATCAAAACCTCGAAAACGCCTACCCAGTAAGAATTGATATACCCCACCGGTTCCCCTAAATCAGCCAAAAACAGGGAACCGGTGGGGTATCGAATTAGCGCCGAAAATCCTCTTTTATCTGGAGAGTTCGTCTGCGTTCATCGCTCTAACGACTGCGGAAATTCCGTATTTACGAGCGCGCTCGAAGAACTCGACTGGTTTACCATGATTCTCCGCTTTGCGACTGTTGCGACGCTCGTAGTCCTTGATTTTTAGAATCGGAATGTGCGTGTTGTTAAAACGTGCCGTCCGAGTCTCGATAATTTCATCTCCGGGATGTTGGTCTACGATGTGCGTGTAGCCGTTAGTCGATTTCTGTGCGATTGTCCAGGCTGTGAGCGAGAGGAAATACTGCTCGTTGTATTCCATCTCCTCTGGAAAATCGTCCGTACCATCTAGGATGTTTGTCAAGAGCTTGAACGTCGGGTGTGATTTCAGCTCCGCGTTCGGGCCCTTCTGCGTGCTGAAGTCCTTGTTCCCGCGACTTTTGAAAACATCTCCGTAATTGATGGTTCTAAAGGCATAGTCGCCCTTTTTGAAGTACGCCATTGCGGTAGAAGTGTTTTGAACTTTGTGCTCGATGTCGAATGGGAAACTCAATCCGTAACGCTCCCAGAATTTGTCGATGTGGTCTTTGGCGGTTGCGTTTAGAAACTTACCGAGTTCCTCCTTTTCGTAATCATCGATTTCTTTAGCGTCCTGTAAGGTGCTGTATCTCTCTTTGACCTCGGCTATCCACTGCTCCCAAGTCGTGCCGTCTGGTAGGCCTGCTAGGGGTGCTACCGTCCGGGTGTAGTTCCTATTGTCCTTCCAGTTGGAAATGTCTGCGAAGGTGTTAAAACCTGGTTGTTTCGCGTTCGGTTTTAGATAAGCAACCGACAGTGGAGAATAGCCGCCGCCGTCTGTGATGGATTGGACTGTGTGAAGTGATTTGTTCATCATCCAGGCTCCTAACCGTGCGCGGGCTGTGATGTTGTTCGCGAGGATTGTGTTCCCAACCTCGAAGTATGGAGATGCGATCACGCCGTAGGTCGTGTTGATGAATAGCTTCAGTGTTTCTTGGTATGCCATTTCACCGTTATCTTTTGCTCGTCTGCGCTCGGTTACAAGAAGACCTGTGAAGTCTTCCATCGATAATCCGACCCATTTCCGCGTGCGGTCGTCCTTGTTATTGCCGTGTCTGTTATCAATAACGGTACGTTCACCCTCGTCTTGTAGGGCGTGATCGACCCATTCATCCAACGTGTCGATTTGATCAGACTTCGCATAAAACGCGCCCGCTTGAACCTCTAGATCGAGCCAGGATTTCTTCTCTCTGTCTGCCGATACCCGGTTGATTGCGTTCAGAATGTCTGACGTGATGATGCCGTTTTCGATCTGTGTTTGGCAGAGTAGAAAATCACCGGGGATATGTGAGACCTCGGTTCGCTGCTCTACTCCGTCACCCCTTTCGTAGTCTTCGTCCTTCAAGCTTCTAATCTTCTGTGCCGATACATCCTTTGAGAAGATTAAATCTTGTCTGAATGGTAATTTGCCTGAGACGACGATGTGCCAAAGGTTAGGGACGAGTTCACTTTCATATCGGGTGAGAAACTCTCTGACTGTCATTGGCTTCTCTTCGTCGTACTGCGAGATCACGGTTGGTAATCCGATCGGGTATGTAAACGATCTGAGTGCCTCTCCATAGCAGCTATTCATATCGATATCGAGTGCGACTCCAGTAACTCTGTACTTCGTGGAGAGTTCGTTATTACAACGTCCGCCCTGGACTAATGCCAAGAAAACGCTGGAGTCTGATTGCTTAGCGAAGTATTGGACTCCGGCTTGACCGAGTGCCGTGTGAAGGAAGGATTTGGAGTTGATAATCGCTTTGAGATCATTTTGAAGTTCTTTGCGCTCTAGATCCGCGCTCGTTTTGATTTCACGTCGCAGTTTGTTTAAGTTCTCTCGGGTCTTCCGGTAGTTTTTTGCCCCGCTATTCAGAATACCTAGCTTTTTGAGGGCGAAGTCGAATGCTTGCTTATTCGAGGCTTGGTTGCGGATATGGGTGTATAGAACCTCGGATGTGAGGGTTCCTACGGTCTGCGCGATGGTATCTTCTGTAAACCAATCCTCTTCGGGGATTCCGAGTGTCTCCTGTACCTTGCGTACCAGTTTGACGTACTCTTCAAAGATGCTGACGAGCGCGGTTGTATCTCCCATTGCGTAGCGTAGGAATGTTTCTGGATGCTTGACCAGCGCTTCGTCCATGCGACATTTGTAATCGTCTAGTTCGTGCTTGTCTGCCATTTCGACCCCTACTGCGGCTGTTAGTTGTGCGAGTCCTTTCGCTGCCCAGCCTGCTAGGTCGTGAATGGAGATTTGATTACCTTCTCCGATCGTTAGCGGGCCTTTGCGGTTCTTGATTCCGCGCATCTTCACGAGTTGCTTGTTGGTGTAATAATACTCCGCTTGTTTCTTGCCAAAAGCGTATCTCAAGTCGCGAGCTGAGAAGAACATCAAAAGGCGGATTCGGCAATTCTGTAGGTTCAGTCGAATCAATAGGTCTTCCAGCGTTCCGTCGTCTAGGTTGCTCCACGGAATCAGCTCGATTCCCAGTGCGAAAGCGTACTGCTCTAAATAAGTGAAATACTCTTCTTGGACGTAAACGAATTGTCTGCCGCTTTCATGGTGGTAATACTGCACGGTTAGAGCTTCTGAGATGTCGACTTGACAGCCGGCTTTCTTCAGAGATACCGTGAGTTTAGAGTGCCATTCTGCGTCTAACGCGATTGTGTGGGCTGTGTTTGTGTCCTGATCTTCCTCTGTCTGCGCGCTTGTTGAAGCTAGGCAATCGCTTACTGTAGAAGGAAAATCGAGAATTTGATCGAGAGTGTCCATGTGCTATAATTGCCTTAGATTTGCTTAGTTTTTTGTCGTCAATTCCGTGTTGGTCTAAAGTCGGATGGAGTTGAGTGTCAATGGAACTTAATCGAGAATCAAAGCCCTGTGAGTTTGCACCTCGCGGGGTTTTTTACATTTCAGAGTCCGAAGTCTATCTTTCCGTATCTTGAATGCTCGCAAGTGCGCTTTCGAGTCCTGGCGCATCGAGCGCGCGGCTCAATCTTTCAAGCAGTTCAGTTCGGGTAATACCAAGCTGATCCGCCTTCTTGCCCAGTAGGTCGAAGCAGGTCTGTGTGAGTGGAAAACTCCGCCTTATCTTCACTTCGCCCCAGGTGGTTAAGGGAGTGCCTTTCGTGCCTCTCGGTCTTGCCATTGCTTCCTTTAGATCAACTATACTATGATTAATAGTATATCACAGCTAAACTACTGTCAACATTAGATTTCAAGTCCGCACACAATCCAACCCTGCACAAACAAAAGCCGCTCACCCATCAACCGGGAGCGGCTTTTTAATGATCGAATTTGTCCCGCTGAAATTCTGAGGAGGAGATTTAACGATGGAGTATCAAGCCGAAGCGATTGAGATTCTGCAACAAGCGATTACCATTCTTGAGCGGACTGAATCGCTGCTGAATCGGATTGAATCTGAGTATTTGCAATCAGCAAATCAGGAATGGATTAATAAACACGCCGCCGCGCGTATCGTAAATAAACACTGGCAAACCTTGTGGCAATGGACAAAAGACGATAGCCGAGGTTTGATCGAGGGAATCCATTGGCAGAATGATGGACGGGAAATCGTTCACCACGCAGAACTTCTCAAGGATTGGTATCGTAATCGTCATGACCCGAACACGCACTTGTTAGTGGTTGAACAATTCCAAAAAGCGCGCCAGCCTAAACGCAAACGTGCTTCCTAACTCTCTAAGATATCGGGCATCTGAATCTCACTCACATTATTCAAGTAACTCTCCTTCAGCGTACGCGGGTCGTGACGGGTAATGAGCGAGACCTGCTCAATTGTCATTTTGTGATCGTAAACCGCCGTATTCACGAAGCTTTTTCTTAATGTGTATGGGCGACGATAATCAATCTCCAACTTCTCTAAGATTACTTTCCAGGCTCGCCGGTAGAACGTTTTTGCGTTGATGTTGGAGCCTCGCCGACTGGGGAACACCAAATCTTCTGGAGCAGCATCCATCGGTCTTCTTCTCCATAACAATTCGCTCAGTCGCGGCGGTAAGGGAAAACTTCCGGCATGATTTGTTTTGGTCGCCTTCCGCACGTTACGCACCGTGATACTTTCGCCAATCCAAACTGTTGTCAGGTCATCGTTAAAATGTTTCCACTGCAAAGCGATGACCTCTCCGGTTCGCGCGCCGACCGACAAAAAGAATTCTACAAAATCAGCATAATAGCTGTATTCAGAATCGACCCTGAATCCCTGAATGATTCGCTTGAGTTCTTGCGCTGTAAACGGTTTCTCTCCCTGCGTCGGTGCGACCTTAATCCCCGTGTGTACATCTCTCCACGGATTTTCGGCATCAATGATCTTCTTTTCCGACCCCCATGACCACAGCGATTTCATCATGCCAATCCGTTCGCGTAACGTGGACTGAGCCAACGATTCAGCTAAGAAATCCCGAAACCGCGCCGCGGTTAATTCATCGACTGAATTGACCGACTTGCTCTTAAAGAACTCTGCCACTTGATTCCCCAGCGCGCGGTATTTAATCAGCGTGTCCTCAAAAACATTCTGCACATCCCGCTTATGCGAGACCCATTTCTCAAATAACTCAACTACCGTGATCGCGCTCAGTCGCGCTGTTCCAGTGTATTTTTTCAACGTCGGATCAAATTGCCGCGAATGTAAATCCGCCTCAATCGCCGTGGCTTTGGCTTTCGCTAATTTAAGATTCGTATCGGTTTCGGGAAGTCCTAATGCTAAATAATATCGCTGCCCGTGTCCGCCTAATGTTCGAGTCCATGTCCAAATTAACTTTAGCCGCCCTTTGACGACATGAACCTGTACCGTTCCCGCTGAACTTTTCGGCATCCTCAGTCTCCAGATTGTGATCCAATTTTTGAGGGGCTTTAATTGCGATCGCGATCACAATCGTGCAGCATCAAACGCCTAAGATCAAGGAAAATCGTACAAGATCTCACAGCGGCTCACTGCTGCAACACGACAGGATCACAAAAGATAAAAGGGCTGAAAGCCTTAGCCTTCAACCCTTTTATTTAATCGGAGCGGCGGGATTTGAACCCACGACCCCTACTACCCCAAAGTAGTGCGCTACCAAGCTGCGCTACGCCCCGATGTGTTTTCCGCCGATTTGAGCGGCATTGCCAATAGTAGCACATCTGCAGTCAGATTTAAACGACAAATTTTAGAACCATAAAAGCCCTATTTCTCCCCAAAACTTTTTAATGCTCCGTTGCGCCGATTTTCTTGATGCTTGCAATTTCACTGGCTGGAATCGGAGTCGATCGCTTCCCGGAAAAGTCGCGCAACAATCCCATCAACGCTGGAACGACCGTTGGAGTTAACACCGTTGAGAATGTTAATCCTCCAGTTAAAACAATTCCTAAGCCTTGATAAAGCTCCGAACCTTGACCGGGTAACACTGCAAGCGGCAGCATTCCCAAAACGCTCGTTCCCGCCGACATGAAAATGGCTCTCAGTCGATCCTTGGTCGCACTTAACAGCGAGGAATCGTAATCTTCTCCTTCTTGCTGAAGCTGCAATGCACGATCGACCAGCAAAATCGCGTTATTCACCACAATTCCAGTTAGAATCACGAATCCCAAAGCGGTGATCATATCTAATGGAACTGACATTCCAGGAATTTGATTGACGAGAACCAAACTCAACAGAGCACCACTCATGCCCATCGGAACTGTTGCCATGATCACGACAGGATAGAGAAACGATCGATACAACGCAACCAGTAATAGATAAGTAATCACGACGGCAAACGCGAATGCGGCTGTTAATTGGGACACTGTTGTTGCCAGTTGGTCAGCCGTTCCCGCTAATGCTAAGCGGTAGCCTGCGGGTAGATTTGCCTGTGCTGGAGCGAGAATCTCGCGCTTGACTTGAGTGACGATCGCGCTCAAAGGAGCCGTGTCTGCCAAAGAAGCCGTTAACGTCACCGATCGCTCTAAATCGGTGTGATTAATCACGTCGGCTCCAGTCGCTTCTCTAACGTCAGCCACATCTCCAAGCTGAATGCGTTTACCCCTTGCAAATAGGGGCAATTGCCGCAACTGCTCTGGGGTTTGAACGAAGATATTTTGCAGTTCTACCGAGACATCGAGTTCTTCTTTACCATCGATGAACTTAGAAGCCAGCCTGCCACCGAGCGCCGTTTCCACCATCGAACCAATCTCGGATTCCGAGAGTCCAACTTCTGCCAGCCGTTCTCGATTAGGAATCACTTGCAATTCGCCTGCACCAACAACAAAGTTCGATCGCACATTGCGAATTCCATTGATAGCGCGTAGCTTGCCTGAGATCTCGCGATCGATTTGTCCGATCTGGTTCAAATCGGTGCCCACGATATCGACTTCAAATTCTTTGCCCGGATCGCGGAAAATCGAGGGACGGATCGGAACCATGAATCGATAGCCCGCGAAATTGTTACTCGCTGCCCGGAAGCGATTCACCATTTCTGCCAGCCCGCGCGTTGTGGCAAACTCAGGTTTTAGAATTGCTGAGATCGCTCTCAATGCGCCTGGGCGATCGATAAACATGACGCGATCAACTTCGGGCTGAGCGCGGACAAATTCTCGCACAGGTTTAGACTGCTCGATCGCCTCTGCAATACTTGTTCCCGCTAGCGGCTCAACGCGCCACTGAATCTGGTTGCGATTGCCTTCTGGGAGATAATCGGCAGGGGGCAACAAAAAGAAACTCGCAAACAATAGAGAAACTGGAATTGCTAAAACAAGCAATCGCCGCTTCATGTGGTGACGACCGATCGACCAGCGAACAGTTCTGGCTAGGAAATGCTCAAACTTTCCTTGGATCTGTCGAAAGGCGGCAGATGTTTTGGCAACTGAGCGCTCAAACCAGTTGCCCCCCCGATATTCGCCGCCTTCAAACATCTGCATTGCCTCTGATTCTTTTAGAAACAATCCAGATAGCATTGGAACAAGCGTGATCGCAGCAAACAAAGAGAAGATGGCGGAGCAAGACATGGTAATCGCCATATCCGCATAAAGCTGTCCTGCTTCACCCGTTACCATTAACAGCGGAATAAACACAACGACGTTGGTTAGCGTCGAGCCAAGCATCGCGCCCCAAACCTCTTGGGTTGCTGTGATTGCGGCTCGAAATGCACTTTCTCCACGCTGCATATGCGTAAAGATGTTTTCAATCACGACGATCGAGTTATCCACGACCATGCCAACGGAAAATGCAATTCCAGCCAGACTAATAATATTCAGCGATCGACCCAACCAAGACATCACGATGAAAATCATCACGGAGGCAATCGGAATCGTAATTGCGATCACAGCAACGGTTCGCATTGAACCGAGAAATAATACTAATACGATCGTCGCAAGTACCGCTCCAGCGATCAGATTTTCTTGCACAAAGTTAACTGCTTGACTAACGTATTCGTTCTCGTCGTAGTTATAAACAAAGCGAATGCCTTCTTTTTGCTGATCAAACTGGACTTGGAGTTCGGCAATCGCCTGTCTGACTCCTTGGGAGATTTCAGGAACGTTTGCCCCGACCTGCCGAATAATGCCAACTGCGACCGCAGGTTTATCGTTAAATAACAGCGCACTATCGCGAATCTTGCGCCCCATTTCTACCTTGGCGACATCGCGAATGTAGACCGTTCCTCCAGCATCCCGCCGCAGCACAAAGCCCGCAATCTGTTCAATATCTTGCGATCGGCTCAGAGTTCTCACCCGATATTCTCGCCGCCCTAACTCTAAGGGGCCGCCCCGAATATCGCGGTTATTTTCCCGCAGCACTCGCACAACATCGCCGATCGTCAAATTTCGATCAGCTAGAGCTTTCGGATCAACTCGAACCTCAACTTCTCGCTGCCGCCCGCCGGAAACGATGAACTGTCCGACTCCTTGAACCCGCCGCAATCTCGGTAAAACAATCTCTTCTGCTAAATCGCGGTAGCGATCGGGATCCGGTTCAAATCCGGGCTGGGTATCAAACGGAATCCACATCATCGGAGAGCTATTGCCCCCGACTAACTCCACGTTGGATTCGAGCGCTTCCGGTGGCAGACTGGCAACCTGCTGCAACCGATTCAGCACATCGACCAGTCGATTCTCGACGCTCGTACCTTCTTCAAAAGTGAGCGTGATCGAACTGCGCCCTGGACGGGATGTACTGCTGATTTCTTTTACGCCCAGCACTTCTTCCATCTGCTCTTCGATCGGGCGCGTGATCAAATCTTCAACTTCCGCAGGTGCAGCTCCCGGATATCCAGTATTGATTGTAATTTCTGGACGATCGCCACCGGGCTGTAACTCTAGCGGCAATCGAAAGAGCGAAAACACACCAAAGATTGCTAGCAGACAGAACAGCACAAACGTTCCATGTCGCCAGCGAACCGCCGTTTCAATCAACTTCACGATGCGCCTCCCACAATTTTCACGGGGGCATCCTCATTCAAGCCATCGCCGCCTCGAATCACAATTTCTTGTCCCGATCGCAGCTCCGGACTAAAAATCGCGACCTGTTCACCCATATCAGTTACCAGTTCAACCGGAATCGGTTTGGCTTTGTTGTCAGTGATCGTAAACACAACCCATTGATTGCGTCGCCGCGTGAGCGCATCGCGTGATACGACAAAGCTGTCTTGCGTGGTAGGCAGCGTCAATGCACCTGCGATCGCCATTCCCGGCAATAATCCCTTGGGCGGATTGGAGATTTGGACTCGAACGCGCTGTCTTCTAGAAGTCGCATCAGCGGAAGGAACCACGGCAGTAATTGCGGTTTGCTGTTTCCACTGGGGTAAAGCACGGGTGGTGAGCGCGATCGGCATTCCCGGTGTCACTTTTCCGCCCAACTCTTCCGGCAACTCCAGGAAAACGTCGATTTTCCCCCCTGAAACCAGCGTCACAATCTGCCCGGAACCCTGGACTAAATCTCCACGGCTGACATGGCGCGTCTGCACTACCCCAGATGCGGTGGCGACAATTTGAGTCCGTCTTTGTGCCAGTTGTGCCTGATTTACCGTTGCTTGAGCTGCTGCGACTGTTGCCTGTTGCGCCTCAATTTCTTCACGAATTGGACCTGCTTTCGCTTCCGCTAAACTCGCTTGTGCTGCAAGTCTTTGTCCCGTTGCCTGATCGACTTGCGATCGCGCTTCGACTAACAATCGCTGCGAAATGGCTCCTTCTCTGACCAATGCCAAAGTCCGCTTGAGGTTGTCTTGTGCTTCTCGTTCTCTTGCTTTTGCTGAATTGACTGCCGCTTGACGTTGAGCAATCACCTCCGATCTCGTTCCTGCCCGCAATCGCGCTAAATTGCTGCGTTCTTGTGCCAATTTTGCTTGAGCTTGAGCGATGCCTAACTGCTGGTCTGAATCATCCAGAATTGCGACCTCCATGCCCGCCGTAACCTGATCACCGGGCTGCACAAAAATCTCCTTTACAATTCCACCCGTCTGAGCACGAATAGTCGATTGGTTAGAGGCTTCGACCTGCCCTAAAAGCTGCACCGTTCGAGTTGGCGCTCCAGTGCCAAGACGAGTGGTTTCAACGGCTCTTGGGGGTTGTCCTTGAGATTGTGCAACAGCAGGTTTTTCTCCTTCCGGATTTAGAATGCGCCAGAAGCCAAACCCACCCGCGGTTAAAAGACCCGTGCAAAATAAGCTAATCCAAAGCTTGCGATTCTTTGGTGAGGGTTGGGGATCAGGCGTTTCAGCAGAATCGATCGCAGGCTGATTCTGAGGGTCGAAAGATTCCATAGGTTTCAGTGGTGCAGGAGCAAAAGCCAAAAATCGCGCAGGAGAATGACGCTTGTTTAAGTAAGGATTGAAGTTGTTGAAGTATTAATAATTTGATTGAGATTCTACCCGATCCATCTAAGCGTTTGTATAAGAAGTTTGGAGCGGTTGCTGGGACACAATGTGATTGAGATTCATGCTCAAACGCCGCAAAACTATCTATTTTTGGGGATAACTTTTCAACGGTGTTCCAAGCTGGCTCAGGTTCAAAACGTGACCGCCAGCCACGAGATAAACGGTATCCGCGATCGCGCCCAGTTCCCGCACCAGATTTCCCAAGCGATCCCGAAATAATCGCCCGATTGGATAGGCTGGAACGACTCCCCATCCTGTTTCTTCTGCAACAAAAATAATCAGGCTTTCAGTGCGATCGAAGCTCTGAAAAAGAGTGTCTAGGGTTTCTTGCCATTCGGCTTCGGTTTGATCTAGCACGTTTGCCAGCCACGTTCCAAGCGAATCAATGAGCAGGCAATCTGAAGCCGAAGAGTCAACGATCGCTGAACTTAATTTCACGGGAATCGATCGCGTTTGCCAAATTTCAGGACGGCGCGATCGATGTTTTTCGATCCGGGCTTGCCATTCTAAATCCTCTAGATTCTCTTGAGCGGTTGCAATATAAATGACAGGCTTTCCTGAATCGGCTGCAAGTTGTTCTGCCCATTCGCTTTTGCCTGAGCGAGCCGCTCCGGTCACTAAAATCAGTTTCGCCATAAAAAAACTTTAGAATCTACTCTGAAAGCGAATTCGCCGCTACAATAACCTTTACCTTGAATCAAGAAAACTTCGGCAGCGATGAAGAAAGATCTGCGACGGATTGAAGAAACCCTGCTTCAACTGAATAAAAAAGTTCCCACTTTATCTACTGCTCTGTATCCAGAACCCGCAGCACAGGTGCGATCGGTTTCGTTTTCGCTACATACTAAGCCTCCCAAAGCGATCGAGCCAGAAATTTCCGCTCCACCGATCGTCGAACCCCTGATCGAACCGAAACCACTTAACCTCCCAAGGCTCAAAGCTCCAAACTTTACCACTCATCGCAATAGTGCCAATCCTTCGCTTGCCTCCAGCTTACTGGTTGATATGCAGACGATCGTCGATCGCTGGCACATCGAGTTAAACCAAACCCTGCGTCAGATTCAAGACCTCTATCTAGAAGGGCCGATCGTCGATGGCTGGCTCGAATCTCACTCCGGACAGCCGTTAGGAGATCTTTCAACTCTGCGCCATGCCGAAGTCGATCGTCTCATGTCTTATATCGAAGAGATTTGCGCCGCACCGATTCCCGGCACAAAAGATGCCCCAAAAGCAGGATATCGCCTCTGCGGAATCAACACCGACGGACAGCGCTGGTCATATCCCTGCCCAGCAGAGCAAATTCCCAGCTTAAGCTTAGCGATCGCTCGCTATCACAAACTCCGGCAACTGCTCGATCGCAAACAGCACCTCGAACAGCGCCTTAGTGGACTTGCAGAATCGTTAGTTGCTCTACATGGCAAGATGAAAGATGAGACGATGCGGGTACTCTGAGCTTGTTTTGATTCAAGCCCTGTTATGAAAGTGCCGCAACCGCTCGTCTCCGCCATTATTTGCACTCACAACCGCGATCGCTATTTAGGTCTCGCAATCGATAGCCTTCTGGCTCAAGACTTCACCGCCTTTGAAATTATTGTTGTCGATAATGCCTCAAGCGATCGTACTCGTGAAGTCGTTGAAGCACGACTCGCTGATCCAAGACTCCGCTACATTTACGAGCCAGAAATTGGTTTATCAGTCGCTCGAAACACCGGTGCAAACAGTGCGAAGAGCGAAATTTTGACCTATTTGGATGACGATGCGATCGCCTCTCTGCACTGGCTCAGAACAATTTACGCTGCCTATCAGGAAAATCCGAGACTCGCGATCGCAGGCGGCAAGGTTACTCTGATTTGGACAGACGGGATCACGTCCCCAAAATGGCTGTCTGACGGACTCGCTGGCAATTTAGGTGCATACGATTTGGGCGATGCGATCGTTCAAATCGACCGTCCCGGACTCACTCCACGCGGCTTAAACTACTCGATTCGTAAGTCGTTCCTCGATCAGATCGGCGGATTCGACCCCAACCTAGGGCGCGTTGGTAAAAATCTTCTCTCTAATGAAGAACTTCACATGACCCATCTAGCGCTGCAAACCGGATGGGAAGTCGCCTATCTCCCTGCTGCCTGCGTCGCCCATCATGTCGCTCCAGAACGGGTAAGAAGAAGGTGGTTTCTTGATCGCGGTTGGTGGCAGGGCATTAGTGAATGTTACCGGGAGCAGATCGCAGGGGAAGCTGGGGTCGGACAGTTTCGGCGCGGCGGAGAACGATTAGTTCGCGGGCTTTATAAATCGCTCAAGTTTGCCACTGATCCAGCTCAACGCTTTGAAAATCTAGTCTACAGCTACGGTCAAATCGGTTATCTAAGGAAAGCCTTTGAGGGTTTTGTGTCTGGGAAAGCGATGAAGCGATCGTAAACCCACAGATTTCCCTATCAAAAGTGCTCAAACGCTCACCTATCAATCGTTAGAGGCAAATATTAAATTTTTGTCACAATTGATCCAGCCTTACTATAATGTTAACCATTGTAAAGTTCTGATGATTGCGGACACTTCAATCCGTACTTGCGCTGATTCATAGAGAAGATTCGCAGTGTCATCACCAAAAACTTCTGTGGATAAAGGAATTCTATGTCCTACCCTCTGATAGTCCAATCCAAAATCCTCCACATTCTGTTGGTTAAGTTCATTTTGCTTAACAAACTGGAGTAAGATTAGTGCAGTAGGTACAAATCCTCATTGGGTTTTCCTCCACGCAAAACACTTGATCCGCCAAGTATCTTGTGGGAATTGTGACCGCCGCCTCGCTCTAGAGACATTACCCGCCGCCACGACTCCCGCCGCCCAAAGTTCGATCGCTATCTTCCTTCTTTATTGTCTGATTGGGCTTCTTAGCGGATTGAGTCACTGGTGCTTTACACCGACCCCCTGCTCTCTACACACCTGGTCACTGATGTCATGGTTACTTCTTTCCCTTGGTTAACCACTCTAATTGTCCTTCCCCTCGCAGCCTCGCTTCTGATTCCACTCATCCCCGACAAACAGGGTAAAACAGTTCGTTGGTATGGATTAGGAGTCGGTTTAGCGGATCTCGTTCTCTCAATTTATGCGTTCTGGAAACACTACGACTTCCAAAACCCCGACTTCCAACTGACTGAAAGCTACTCCTGGATTCCTCAACTTGGAATTAACTGGTCACTAGCAGTTGATGGAATTTCAATGCCGTTGGTTGTTCTCGCCGCCTTGGTAACCACACTATCCATGCTGGCAGGCTGGAAAGTCACGAACAAGCCTCGCCTGTTCTACTTCTTACTATTAGTCATGTACAGCGCTCAGATTGGTGTGTTCTGTGCCCAAGACATGATTCAGTTTTTCCTATTGTGGGAAGTTGAACTGGTTCCGGTGTACATTCTCATTGCCATTTGGGGCGGACCGAAACGCCTTTACGCTGCCACCAAATTTATTCTCTACACTGCACTTGCCTCTATTTTTATTCTGGTGTCGGCGTTGGCGATGGCGTTCTACGGTGACTACTTCACCTTCAATATGCAGGAGTTAGGACTAAAAGACTACTCCCTGACCTTTGAATTACTCACTTATGCAGGGTTCTTGATCGCTTTCGGAGTCAAGCTTCCCATCTTCCCGCTGCATACCTGGTTGCCGGATGCTCACGGTGAAGCTTCTGCTCCGGTTTCGATGATTCTGGCTGGTGTCCTGCTGAAAATGGGTGGCTATGCGTTGATTCGCATGAACATGGAAATGCTGCCTCATGCTCATGTTTACTTCGCTCCGGTTCTTGCAATTCTTGGAATTGTTAACATCATCTACGGTGCATTAGCTTCCTTTGCTCAGCGCAACCTCAAGCGTCGGATGGCTTACTCTTCGATCTCGCACATGGGGTTTGTGCTGCTGGGTATCGCATCCTTTACCGAGTTAGGAATGAGTGGTGCGGTGTTACAAATGGTGTCTCACGGTTTGATCGCAGCAGCGCTTTTCTTCTTGGCAGGTGTGACCTACGATCGCACTCACACCCTGAATATGGACGACATGGGCGGCTTAGCGAAGAAAATGCCTTCGACCTTTGCTCTGTTCACAATTTGCTCGATGGCATCGCTGGCACTCCCTGGCATGAGCGGATTTGTGGGTGAGTTGGCAATCTTCCTTGGCTTCACCACAAGCGACGCTTACACCTCGACTTTCAAAATCGTCATCGTCTTGCTCTCTGCGGTCGGTTTAATTGTGACTCCGATCTACTTGCTCTCGATGCTGCGTGAAATGTTCTACGGCAAAGAAGGCAAAGCGGTTGAAAAAGAAGTTTTCTTAGATGCGAATCCTAGAGAACTGTTCATTACAGCTTCCCTGGTGCTACCGATCGTCGCGATCGGTCTCTATCCGAAGCTAATCACTCAAACCTACGATGTCAAAACCGTTCAAGTCGCACAGAATGCTCGAAATGCAGTTCCAGTCATAGCACAGCAAATTGCAATGCCTGGTTTAGCAGCTCCTCAAATCTCGGCTTCTCAGCCTGAACTGTTGGGATTGATTAAGTAAGTTTCAGCTTAAAAAGCATTAGAGCCTGGAAGGAAACTTCCAGGCTCTTTTAGTTGAAGTCGGGTCATGAAAATTTGGGAAACCTAAGAGCGAAGTCCATCGGAGAAAGCTTATGTCAGGTTTTGATTCCCTTAAGAATCGAGATTACACCTTAATCCTCGACAAAAGTGGAAGTATGTCTGCAACTGACCAAAGCGGGGGTCGAAGCCGTTGGGAAGCGGTTCAAGAATCAACGCTTGCCCTTGCTCGTAAGTGTGAACAGTTTGATCCCGATGGCATCACTGTTTATCTCTTCTCCAGTCGCTTCAAACGCTATGACGATGTGACTTCGAGCAAAGTCGAGCAGATTTTCATGGAAAACGAGCCGATCGGTTCAACAAATTTGGCATTAGTATTATGGGATGCCGCTCAAAATTATTTTCATCGCAAAGCAACAGGAAAGACCAAGGCAGGCGAAACGATTCTAGTTGTGACAGATGGCGCGCCCGACGATCGCCGTGCCGTAATTGAGGCAATTATTCGTTCAACAGAGCAGATGGAGCGTGATGAAGAACTCGCCATCACCTTTTTACAGATTGGAAGCGATTCAGGCGCAAAGCAGTTTCTCACAGCGCTTGATGATCAAATCAAAGACGTGGGTGCTAAATTTGACATCTGCGACACGATTACAATGGACGATATGGCAGATCTGAGCCTTGCTGAAGTTCTGATTAACGCGATCACGGATTGATGGCACGATTATGAACTCGATCGATAAATTGCTCAAAAGTTTAAACAACGAACCCTCTGAACCTCACCCTGCTTCAGAGACTAAACCTGCTCGATTGTCGATCGACGGTCTGCTTAAACAAATCGATGCCCAACCGCAAGCGCCTCAGCCTCTAACTGCTTCAAATCCAGACTTTTTGTTTGACCAATTGAAGCAAGAGCACCAGGAAACACTTAGGCAAGAAGCGCTGCGATTACAACAGCAAGCCCAACAGAAACAAGAACGTCTCGAACAACTGAAGCAACAGCGTCGTCAAGCTCTAGCAGTTCGGGCTGAGGAGTGGTTAAAGAATCTCGACTCGAATTCAAGTGAAGGGCAATGGTTTGAAGAATTTGCTTGTCATTATGAGAGTCGAATGGTGGCAGCGATCGACTATCTTGAGGCTTTACAGGAAGTCGATCGAGATTAAGCACATTAAACATCACAATCTACCAATCTCTTCTTGTAGAGTCTGAATGTTCTGTTCAAAATTCTCTACACCGTAATGCACTGGAATCTGACGACTGGCAAGCAGGTGTTGAAACGCAATGCAGCGCATACCAGCAAATCGATTGGCTTGAGCAAGGTAAGCTTCTCTCGCTGAAGCAGCATCACAGCGATTTCCTGACCCATTTCAGCCTCAGTCATGCGAATTGCAGTTAAAATTTCGTCAGGAAAAACAGCGCTCATTGCTAAACTCCTCGCTGCTCTTGCTATTTCACTGAGTGAGGCTCAAAAGGCCCCAAGTTGAAGAATCTGCGCTCCCAAGCACGCTGCGTGAGATTGTGCACAACCTCAATGCTTTACCACGAGATAACTGGCTCATGATACCGTGTGACACTACTCGTATCAGTCTAGATTTAGTCTGCCGCCAAGTTGTATTAGATGATTACCTTGATGAAGAAATTGATGCTTACTGCACCCATGAGCAGGTGCGTGAGTTTTTTTATAAAGATCAGATTGAGGATATCTGCGACAATCTTGCGGCGCAGCGTCCTAAGTATTCGGATGCTGAGCTTGAATCTGCTATTAACTACTATTGGCAATATGATGCCTTTATCGATTTCACATCAGCAGCAGATAGTAATGATGTGAAATGATTCACTTTTGATTCATAACGATTGTGATTTTGAACCCATTGCATAAGTGCGCTAACTTCGCTTCACGTTATGTTCGCTTCAACATTCTCGCTTTTACCCTTGAGTCTACAAGCTTTCCTAATTATGAAAGACGACTATGATTTTTCCCAGTCTGTGAAGAATCCGTACATCAAGAAACCAAAGAAGTCCGCTGCGATTCAGCTTGGATTCAAGATTCTCCAATTTCTGGGATTGGGAAAATACAGGTAGTCAAAAAATAAAGGGTGAAAGCATTTCGCCTCCACCCTTCAATCTCAGCCTCAAATTACTATTTCTGAATGCCGATCGCAAACGTGAGTGAATCTTGCTCACCCAAGCGAACTTCTAGCGGGTAGACCTGATCAACACCAAACTCTCGAATCTCCAGACTCAGCTGACCTGCATCGTTGCGATCGCTCGTGGATCGAGAGCCTTCGCCCTGAAACAGCAAACTGCCACCGCAAGGAAGCACTGCTTCGATCTGGAGTTGTTCTACCGCATATCGAATCTTGAGCGTAAACGCTCCCAGTTCGGTGAGCCATTCGCGCTCTAGCTGCGGTTGCTGCTCGGATACCGTCAGCGTCAGCGTGCTGAGAATTTCCCGTGCAGCAAGTAGCGACAGCGCCATTTGCTGCGTCTCGATCGCGCTGTCATACGCCTCCGGCAACGCTTCGCCCAGTTCGGTTGCGAGGTCTTGCAACTTGGCGACCTTAGACCGAGTCGGTGAGACCATGACGTAACCTGCAACATTATTTAGCAGTTGAGCCTGACCTGGAAACAGCGTATCCACTGCTCGAACCAGTTTTGCGCCTTCTCGCAGCGACGAAAACAATACCGACTGACACTTTGCCAGAAGCTCGGTCATCACGGCTTCAGGCATGGGAATCGGTAAATTAATGTGACGAATTTGATGTAACCAAACAGATGCAGTGGCTAAAGCAGGTTGCGCTTCGTAACTCGCTGGCTCAGTGTCATAATCGACTTCCTCTTTCTCCCAAGGAAAAAGAGGCGGATTTTTCTGAGCCTCAAGCAGAAGGCGACGTTTTAGCAGTGCATGAAAACGATCTTGCACAGCAGGTATCTCTCCCGGTTGGTGTAATAAGTCCTCGTGTGAGGAGCGCTGTGGGGAGGAACTAGCCCCACAACTTAAATCACGGTCTGAATCACGGTCTAACGATCGCCCTAACACATCCGGCTGGAGATCGCAACGATCAACCAGACCGAACTTGTGTAACAGTTTAAGAAGAACTTGCGTTCGTGTCGCTAAATCGTGATCCATTGTGATAACACCCTATTCATCAGCCGATGAGGTTGCTCCGGAATCTTGGTCATTACGAATTTCCCAAGCTTGCTCAAGCAGTTTAAACCATTGTTTCTGAACCTGATTCACTGTGCAACCGAGGCGCTGAGCGATCGTCGCTTCCGGTAGCTTTTGCTGCTTCAGTTCCAACAGTTTAACTTGAGAAGCCGTAGCGCGTTGGTGCAACGTCTGCCACTGACGATTCGAGAGTCCGAGATTGCGCTCTAAGTCTGCCTCTAACCACTGATGCACAAGCTCCCAGTGATGTGAGAACGAGAATCGAATCAGATGGTATTTGAAGCGTTGCTGTAAGTAATCCCGCTGACGAGGCGTTAAGCCCAGAATCGTTTCAATTTCATTGGCGGGTAGATCTTGCAGCCGCAGCGTGAAGTAGTCAATACAGTCGGTTTGTTTGCGTTCTTCGAGATAGGCGACGAGTTCTTTAATCACAGATTGGCGGAGCGTATCTTCTGCTAGTTCTGGTTCCTGGGCGACCATTTGTTCGCGCACCTGCTGAATCGATGCCAAACTCCACGGGTTTTCCGATTCCGACATCGAACCTTCTGCTGCTTGTTCGAGATCGACCAGCGTTTCAGCAGGTTGCTGCTGTGAGAAGGTCTGCGCTCTTAGAATAATGAGCTGCTGATTGCGATGTCCAGGTAGCGGGATGCGTCGTTTCCCGTAGCGCTCGGTAAATGCCATGTACTCCGAAAGTTCGAGCGGCGATCGCGGTGTGTACGTCGCGCCTAACTGAGACTCACGGCGAAACGCATTCAGCGCTTCCATGTAAAAGCCTTGCAGAAAATCCTCGATCAGCACCAGTCGAGCCTGATAGCTCGATTGGGTCTGCGGCGGTGTAATGTATCGATAGATTACAGCGCTCAAATTGCTGTGCAACTCCGCACGAGCGCGACGCGAACCGAGGCGATAATATCCCAGACATTGCTGAAGTCGATGCTTGGCGAGCGCAGTTGCCCAGGTTTGGACTTCTCCCGATGCTTGAATGCGCTTACTTTCGGAACAGATTCGGACAACTTCCTGGGTCAGTCGATCGGCAACTTCCCGGCAGTTTCGCTCAGATGCAGTGGTAGCTTGTTTCAGTTCGCTAAGCAATAGCTGAAAGATCGCATCCACGCTCTGGCAGATTTCCCCCACGGTTTCTAGTGTCGTGCAAATCAATGGCTTACTCTCATTGGTTTGATGGAACTTTTTTGTGATGCCTAGATCACAATGGTGGTAGAAATCCCTGATTATTTGCGGATGGCACGATATGAATCTAGATCAACAGCTTCAGAGGCTGGTTAACGAAGCTCCCCAAGACGGCTCTACTCCTCAGTTAATTGAATCAATCGCGCCCGTTTTGCGCGCGATCGCGCAGCGGTTGCGACATCTCCAATACTACGTGGTGCAGACACTCGATCAAAACTGGGTGATGCTGACCCTCAATCATCGTGCCCAAGATGAACCTGAGAAAAACGTAATTTATGCGTTCCCCAGCCTCAAGGACGTTTCTTCGAGTCCTTATGATTTAACAGATCCAAATTTAATCGCTTTACCTGTTCCGGTGATACATATCCTGTTTCAAATGCTGGCAATGGATAAAGATTACAGCACAATTTTTTTTGAAACCCCTGGAGATGCGACGATTGGAACCGAAGTCCAGCGATCGGAGCTAGAAGCGCTGATTCATGAATATTGGCAAGGACAGGCAGATGCGGTAACTCATATTCCAAGCGATATCGCTTGAGTGCAGAATTTACACTGGGCGGGCTAGAACTGTAAATCTAAATCTTAATCGAAGACTTTAGAGTTGCAGTTCTGACTCTGCTAGAAAATTATTTCCAGAAGTCAACCGTCTGAATACGAATCTTTCTCAACTCTCTCTAGATTGCACTGCTCCAGATACTACGACAAGTTCCAGCTTGAGATTCAAACACAATCCTTAAGCTTACTGCAGTCTATTTCATGAAACCTTTACAACCTTTCTCCGGTTTAAATGCACTTGAGATGAAAAGTAGTCAGAATCTTAAGTATTTCCACGGGGTCGATCACGTCTCTGCCTAATTGGGGAACTGAATCTACTTAAAGTTAGATCTTTTAATTAATCAAACGCTGTTACGATCGCCGGAGTTTAACTCCGATACTAAAAAAATGGCTTTTCCTTCATTTCAGGCAAATCCTACGCTTGACCTTTGCTGCTATGTCAATACAACTCGCCACATTCAAGTTGCTCGGATTGCCGATGTTGAGAACTGGTATTTTGAGCGCGTGGTCTTTCCAGGGGAACGACTCTTATTTGAAGCACCTCACACCGCGCATTTAGAAATTCATTCTGGGGCGACCGTGAGCGCGATTCTGACTGATACGATCGTCTGTGAGTCCCTTAAAGTCCGAACTTCTGCTGCGATCGCATCTTAAGCAGTTTGAGAGCCGATCTGCAAGGCTGCGGCAATCTTCAACTCAGCCAAGTTCAAGAGCCGCTAATTTCCTCGCACGATAAGGCGATAATCCCGATTCGTGCGAGGTGTTACCGTTCCGATCCAAACGCGATAACTTCCAGGCTGCCAGTCACTTTGTTGTAATCGCACATCTCTGCCGGATTCTCCAGCATCCGCACAACGGACTCCACCTGGCCCTGAGATTAACAGCGTTGTGTCTCCTCCACCACTATCGACGCGAATCGTTAGGGAAGAAAAAGGGCGTTCCAAGACCAGCGTGTGATTTGGAGTCGAATCACCAAAGCCGATGCAAGCTTGACCCTGACGATCGCGATTACTCACAACCGCAGGCAGCGAAGTCGTCCCCCCCGTCGATCCCATCATTACGCCAGAAGTCGTTTGGTTATTTAGCGTTAAGGATTTGAAGGTATCGGGTTGCGCGATCGTGCGAGAGGCAAATTGTAGCGACGCGATCGCCATGGAGATACCTATTCCCCACATTGCTATTTTTTGTGTGTATCGAACCATTTTCAGACTCCTTACGGTATTAAGTTTTTACTATTGCAAAATTTATCTTTCACCAACTTAAATTTTCATTGTAGGATGAAAGGCGTTTTAAGGTGGCACTACTGTTTACACTTTATTTCTGAACCTTTGAAGCTGCTGATAATTTATTCACATCGATTAATTTAGTAGGAATTGCTGCCATGTTAATCGGAATCTTGACTGTGCTACTATTTCTTGGATTACTGGCTGTACGGCTTGTTCTACTTCCCTCAGAAGTATTGACGTATCTTCAGGTTCCCCAATGGGCATTTTGGCTGCTATTTTTAGGAGTCGTGGCTTGGCTATTGCGGGACTGAAGGACACTGTTTTCACTGCTCCGGATACAGCAGCGGACGGTTCATTCAATACGGAAGATCGATACACTGAAGCAGATCCAACCTATAATTCAGCCCTGCATACATTAAAAGGAATGCCTTGTTATTCCTAATAAAGACCTATGATGGCATCACCGGAACAAGAAGCGGCAAGGTTAACCGCACTGTATGGGTATGACATTCTTGACACGCTCCCTGAAGCGGCATTCGATCGCTTAGCTGAGTTAGCGGCTTATCTCTGCCGCACTCCGATCGCGCTGCTTAGTTTTATGGATGCCGATCGACAGGTCTTTAAAGCAAAAATTGGAGTTGGCGTTGCTGAAATTCCACGCCAACAGTCCCCGTGTTCCTACACGCTGGAGCAATCAGACGTTCTAGTTCTGGTAGATGCGCCGGAACTAGAACGTCCGATTCTTCATCCTGCTGGCGCGGAAATATCTCCAATTCGGTTCTATGCCGGAGTTCCATTGATTACTCTAGACGGTCAGGCAATCGGAACGCTGTGCGTGATGGATTATGCTCCACAACGCCTAGATCCCTCTCAGAGCGCTGCGCTGCGATCGCTCTCACAGCAAGCAATCGCTCTATTAGAACAGCGTCGTCAAATTCGGCTGCTAGAGCTGTCTGCCGCTCAAACTCGCAAAACTGAAATGCAGCTACAGCTTCAGCACGCTGTTACGCGAGTCTTAGCCGAATCTGCCACCCTCAACAATGCCACTCCCCACCTTCTACAAACGATTTGTGAACATATTGGCTGGGATTTTGGCGAATTGTGGATTGCCGATCAAGCAACCAATGGGATTCGTTGTACCGCGCATTGGAGCCGATTAGGAAGACAGTCCAGTGAGTTTGCAAACGCCTCAAAATCGTGGGTATTTGCACCCGGATATGGGTTGCCGGGGCGAGTTTGGAGCGGCGGTAAACCCCTGTGGATGAGCGATGTCGTGCAGGATAGATTATTTTTGCGATCGCACTTAGCGGTAAAAGCCGGACTTCATGCAGCCATCGGCTGTCCAATTCTCAGTCGCGATGGCACGATCGGCGTGATTGTCCTGTTTAGTCAGCAGGTGCAACCTCCCGATGAAGAAATCATGACAACGATGATGGTGGCGATCGCGTCGCAAGTCGGACAATTTATCGAGCGAAAACAAGCCGAAGAAGAATCCAATCGACAAAGCGCCCGATCGCAGCTCCTCGCAGCCATTACTCTGCGAATTCGTCGATCGCTGCAACTCAATGAGATTCTTGAAACTACCGTTGCGGAAGTGCGGCAGTTTTTGCAAGCCGATCGCGTGATTATTTACCGCTTTGATCCACAATGGAATGGGGTCGTTGAAGTGGAGTCGGTAAAAGACGGCTGGGTATCAGCCTTGGGCGAACATATTGAAGATACTTGCTTCAAAGAAGGCACATGGCGATACTATCAGCAGGGAGCCACCACAATGATCGACGACATTGATATCGCGTCGTTGACTCCCTGCCACAAGCGATTATTGCGACGGTTTGAAGTCAAAGCCAATTTAGTCGTGCCGATTCTGCAGCATCGAGACGAGGAAGCAGAGCCGATTCTCTGGGGGCTGCTGATCGCGCATCAGTGTGATCAGCCACGCCCCTGGCAAGCGTTTGAAGTGGAATTTCTCACTCAGCTGGCGGATCAAGTGGCGATCGCGCTCATGCAGGCTCGTTTGCTCGACCAAGAGCGCCAACAGCGATCGACCTTATCAGAACAGAACCTAGCCCTAGAGCAAGCACGAGCGGAAGCGGAACGCGCTTCGCAGATGAAGAGTACCTTTCTCGCCACGATGAGTCACGAAATTCGCACCCCAATGAATGCGGTGCTGGGTATGACCGGATTGCTGCTCGATACCGAACTCAACGCGACTCAACGCGATTTTGTCGAAACGATTCGCACAAGTGGCGACAACCTACTGACGTTAATTAATCAAATTCTTGACTTTTCCAAGCTCGAAGCGCGGGAAATGGAGCTAGAAACGCTCGATTTTAATCTCGCAGCTTGTGTCGAAGAAGTGGCTGATTTGTTTGCTCCCGCCGCATTTGCAGAAGGGCTGGAAATTGGCACAATCATTTCTCACGAGATTCCGATCGGACTACGAGGCGATGTCGGTCGATTGCGGCAAATTCTGACGAATTTAGTGGGAAATGCGATTAAATTCACGCAGCAAGGCGAAGTCGTGATCAAAGCAGCGTTGGAGTCGCAAACCGAGACGACTGCGACGATCGCGTTTTCCGTCACTGATACCGGGATCGGCATTCCCGAATTGGCTCAGAAACGTCTGTTTCAGCCGTTTGCTCAAGTCGATGCGTCTATGACGCGGCGCTGTGGGGGCACCGGATTAGGCTTAGCGATCTCGCGTCAGCTTGTGGAACTGATGGGCGGAACGATCGGCGTTGAAAGCAAGTCAAAGGTCGGATCAAGATTTTGGTTCACACTCACCTTTAAGAAGCAAACGGAGCAACCCGCCGCACAAGCGACCCCCATTCCTACTCCGGATCTCACCCAGTTGAAGTTGCTCGTGGTAGACGATAACGAAACCAATCGCACAATCGTGCGCTATCAACTCTCAGCTTGGGAAATTGAAGTCGATGAAGCGGAAAATGCCTCGATCGCGCTGCAAAAAATGCGGACTCGCGCTCGATCAAGTGCGCCCTACGATTTGGCGATTCTCGATATGCAAATGCCCGACATCGATGGTGAGACGCTGGGGTTACTGATTAAATCCGATCGCACTTTAGCTTGCACGAAGCTAATCATGATGACCTCAGTGCATCGCTGGGGAGGCGCAAAAGACATGGCAGAGCTTGGATTTTCTGCGTACTTGATCAAGCCCGTCAAACAGGCTCGACTGCTCGATTGCATCATCAATATGATGTCTCCAGCTCAGCTTGTGAAGCCAGCAACACTGCCTCCGCCTCGCACTCTGCCGACCCTGACGAACTCCAGGCTTAAAATTCTGCTGGTTGAAGATAACATCGTGAATCAGAAAGTCACTCTGAATCAACTGAAGCACTTAGGCTATACAGCAGATGTTGCCGCTAACGGTAAAGAAGCGATCGAAATGCTGAGCCAAATTCCATACAACTTAGTGTTTATGGACTGTCAGATGCCTATTTTAGATGGCTACGAGGCAACGCGAGTGATCCGAAAGCAACAGGTAGAGCACCAAAGTATCATCATTGCCCTCACCGCAAATGCTATGTTAGAGGATCGAGAGCGCTGCTTAGCCGCAGGTATGGATGATTATCTCAGTAAACCCATCTCAAAGGAAATGCTCAGTGAGAAACTGACTTATTGGGGTGAGCTATTAGAACAGCAAACGGTAGAACAACCCATGAATTTAGCGATCGACTGGGATCATCTCCATCAAGTCGCAGACGGCAGTAAAGAGTTTGAGCGCGAATTACTCCAAATCTTTTGGAATGACTCTCAGCAGCACTTAAGTTCTGCTAGCACTGCGCTAGAAACTCAAGATGCAGCATTAATCTCCCGATTGGCTCATCAGCTCAAAGGCTCTAGTGCAAATGTTGGGCTTTATGAGATGCAGGCAATCACCTCAGCCCTAGAACAACAGGCATCAAGCAACGACCTCACCCAGGCACCAACGCTCCTATCCCAGATCGCCGAAATACTGGAGGCACTACGACAATTCCTACACTCTCAAAGCGCTTCGGGTTGATTGCGTTATACAATCAACCCGAAGCGCTCTAATACACAGGCGATCGTACTCTGACGAATCTTCTGCTTTGCTACTCGATGCTTGATATGGTGAAATGTTATTCACCTGAGCAGGCGGTTTTGCAAAAAGCGGAGCTTTATCAAGGTCGAATCACCTCCGACAGCTAATCGCCCCGCCTCTCACTCCTACTACCGACGGAAAATCCGAGGTACAGCCTGTCCCGGACGAGTAGATCGCACCTGGACACCTCCGACCAGTCGCTCACCCGTTCCACCATCTCTAGGCGACAAGAACGGCTTCAAGTTGATATTCCCGTTCGTTGCAGCGGTCGATCGACGAATTCCAATAATCTGACCAAGCTGATTGAGAATATTAGAGCGACCCCCTCCATACGTGAGAACACCCTGAGTTTGCTGACCACTATCTGCAACCGAGAGGTTTTGGAACACGCGATCGCGCGTTGTTACCGCATCTTGTCCGGGTGGAACCGTCAATACAATCCGGCAAGACGGAACGCGATCAGTCGTAACGCAAATCGTGTTGTAGCCGTTCTCAAATCCGGTCTTCATCTCCACCAAGCCATCCGGTCGATACGACTCTAAACGGCGCGCGATTTCATTACAGCGACGATCGGAACTCCAGCCCCCGCCCAATGTACTCGGAACTGCCCAAGCATATGCTCGGCTCGGTTGACTCTCCGGAAAATACATCACTGTGTTTTGTCCGTTGTTCACTTGGCAGGCAAACCGAGTGCCCGCCGCGGTTGGGGATGGAATCGTTGTCCCACCCGGTTGAGAGGTTGATCCACCGCGATCGGGCACCGTATCAATTACCACATCTCCCTGGGGTGGGGTAGTCTGTGCCACCACCGCACTACCCGCTACCATCATTGCCCCTAGCGACAATAACGTTCCTCGAACGACTAAATTCCGAATTTCTGCCAAGTCAACTCGCGACATGGTAATCAACCTCGATCATATGTATATAGTATTGCAAAAGCTACATCGAACCCTTTTGGGCGGCGTTCTCTTGTAGTGACTTAAATTTTTTGCTGAAGTTCCCAAACTCTATTCAACAAGACAGCCTGAAACACGATCGTGTTTCAGGCTGTTCTAGAAAGACTATTGTAAGGAAACTATTGGGTTAGCTGAAATCTTCCAGCCATTCGCTGAAAGTCCCATCGGACGGCATCGCCTGGATAATCATACAATGCTCTCAAAACGAAAATTGTACGCCCATCGCGGCTTGGAACAATAATGCTATCTCCACAAGTATTGGTTGTACACCAAGAGTAGGAAACGGCAGGTTTGCCCGCAAAATTGTAACTTCGATAATCGCTTTGTTGCTGGTCAAAAAACGATAGTGTTTTATTTTGTTCTGCCCATTGACGTGCAGAAAGACGCTGCGGATTGTCAAATCTTGAAATCGTAATTTTATCTCCCGGAGAAGATTGAGATTGCACATTACTATCAACCGGCGCAGGTTGATCGCTACCAACGGCTTGAGTGTTTAATGAAGGATCTCTAAGGACGATCGTTCCTCTCCCTTCCTGAGTCTTGTCTACAACGTATGGATCTGTAAAGTTAAACCGAAATCCCAGTTGGCTTTGGTATGTTTTTGAAGCACCCCTAGAGGATTGTCCAGCAGCAGACGACTGTTCTTTCTGCGCGGGTGCCGTCGGCGCGGCATGGACAGTACCTGCGATCGTAAGACTTAGCATTCCTGAGTATAAATACACTTGAAGCGAGAGTAATTTCGAGACTTTCATACAAGAACTCCGACTATCTTTGAATGAAAACGTTTATTAGAGAGAGTAAAAAAACTGGCAGCAAATCTGTGCTGAAACTACAGATTACGCGCCCCCTATAGATCAATTCTACATGAAAGGTTTAACCTGTTCCTGAATTCTTCTCTGTCATTTTGTAGACTTTGTTTCCTCCTTTTTTGGTATTTAATGAAACCTTGAAAAACTGTCTAAAAGCCTTAATGGTTTTAATGAGTTATCGTTAGCAAGCTCAATTGTTTTTCAATCGTTGTCACTTATCTCATGAACGGTTAAAACAAAGGAGCAGATCAAAACAGAACTGCTCCTTTACTCTTGAATTACAGCGTTGAACCGGACGATGAAACTCAGTCAATCGAGATAGATTTCGGTGCGTTACCGTTACCGTTATGCGGATTTGTGGTCTGGCTTGCGGCATAGACCGTAGTTCCTGTTTGCTGAGTCAGCCAAGTTCTCACGGGTTCTTCATTTAGGCTCAGGCGCAATAGTCCAGAAAATAACCCCCCCAAAAAGGCAGCGGGCTGCTGAGTCAGTTCTTGCACAAGTGGTGAAAGTTCAGTCAAAAACATACAAATACCCTTTGAATTGAGATATAGAGCGATCGTAGCGCGACCGTCTGAAGAATCGCAGCGATCTAAAATAAGAACTGTCCCTAACGTACGAGGAATTCGCTATGACTGATGCCAACTTGATTGGATCTGACCAAACCGTTGAACTCGCTCCGAGCTATGCAATTCCGATCGTTCTGATTGCGGCGGCGATTCCACTCCTGTGGGTGCAAGCCTGGGTTGCAGGCACGATCGCGCTATTTGGGGCATTCCTGCTGATTCAGAGCGTGACTTTGCGGCTACGCTTCACACCGACTGACTTAGACATTTACCGGGGTGAAACCCTTATTCGGCAATTCCCCTATCGCGACTGGCAGAACTGGGAAATCTTTTGGTCGCCTGTGCCCATTCTCTTCTACTTTAGAGAGGTGAAAAGTATTCACTTTCTCCCGATCATCTTTGATCCTAAAATGTTACGAATGTGCCTTGAGCAGCGTTTCCCCAAGGTCTAGTGCTGCGGCGTAATGATTTGAGTGTTGCGTATGAATTCTGATGAGTTGCCCATTTCCGATGAAGCTGCACCGAATGAAACAGGTGCAGTGTTACCAGAGTTAAAGTTGCCAAATCCACAGCAGCCTACTGAACAGCAGCCGTCTGAACAGCGGCTTGCTGATCTCACTCAGCAAGAACAAGCCCTCCAGCAAGAAATTGAGGGTTTGGTTGCAACCCGCGATGATTTGCAAGCGCAAGTGTCGGAGATGCAAAATGCGTTAGGGCGAGTCGTTCAGCAGAACTTGTCGGAATTAGAGCAGCGCAGACAAACGCTGCAACTGTCGATCGAGCAGCTAGAACGTCGGCAAGAACGCATCCGCAATGAGATGAAATCCAGCTTTGCAGGCGCGTCTCAAGAGATTGCGATTCGCGTTCAAAGCTTCAAAGATTACCTTGTTGGCAGTCTTCAAGATCTCGCGATCGCCGCAGAACAATTAGAATTACCTACATTTCAAGCCGAAATGCCGCCTGTTGCCACCCCAGAACCAGCGAAACTCCAAGCAACTCCAAGCCCCAATTTTGGGGAGTCGGCGTTTGAAGAAGAAGCCCAGAAAATTCGCAGCATTCTCGATCAGTTCCGCAATCAGCCCGATTACTACGGCCCAGTTTGGAAGCTGCGCCGCACCTTTGAGCCAGTCCACGCAGAGCGCGTTTCTAATTGGTTTTTCAAACAAGGCGGACGTGGTGCAGTGCGGACAATGGGGTCACGCCTGCAAAATATTCTGATTGCCTCAGCAGCGACTTCGATTCTGTACAATCTTTATCGCGATCGTCTAAGAGTGCTGATTCTGGCAAATTCGCCGGAGCGCTTAGGAGAATGGCGGCGAGGATTGCAGGACTGTTTGGGTGTGACACGCAGTGACTTTGGCAGCGATCGTGGAATTGCATTATTTGAAGCTCCAGAGCAGTTAGCGCTGAGAGCAGAGCGATGCGACAAAGATGGATTACTGCCGCTGATTGTGGTAGATGAAAGCGAAGAAAGTATCAACCTTGCTTTGCTTCAATTTCCTCTGCTGCTTGCGTTTGCGCCCAGTCCCCAACAAATGATTCAGCAACAATCGTATTACTAATATGGTGCCTTGGTTTATCAATAACGCACTGCTTCTAGTCGTTGCTTACCTGCTCGGTTCAATCCCCACCGGATATTTGGCAGGTCGGTTGCTCAAGGGCATCGATATTCGAGAAGTCGGCTCAGGCTCGACGGGAGCAACGAATGTTTTACGCACGATCGGCAAAATTCCCGCGCTCGTCGTTCTCCTGATTGATATCGGTAAGGGTGCACTGGCGATCGCGGTGGTGAATTACGCCTTTGTGCATCTTCCTGGGTGGCTGTATTTCTCGAAAGTTGTGGGACTAGATTTCAGCTTTTGGCAGCCTGCGATGGTGACGCTGGCAGGACTGGCAGCACTGCTTGGACACAGTAAATCGATTTGGCTCGGATTCACAGGTGGAAAATCAGTCGCCACCAGTTTAGGAATCCTGCTGGCGATGAATTGGATGGTAGGAGTGGCAACGTTGGGTGTATTTGCACTGAGTTTGGCAATGACGCGAATTGTTTCGATTAGCTCGATCTCCGGCGCGGCTTCGGTCATTGCTTTTATGCTGCTATTTGCTCAACCGTTGCCGTATGTGCTGTTCGCGATCGCGGGCGGAGCTTATGTCATTTGGCGGCACCGATCGAATATTCAACGATTAATCGCAGGCACAGAGCCAAAATTAGGACAAAAGATCGAGGAATCGGAAGGAACTCTTAGCTAGACGGTTTTCTGAGGAAATAAATAAATCAGACCTGAGATCCAGGTTAAGGCAACTGAAATCCAAAACAAACTGAGAATTGCAGGCTGCCAGGATTGAGAGAATGGTGCGATTAGGAGTGCGATCGCTGCAATTTGGCTCACGGTCTTAAGCTTGCCCCAGAAATTCGCGCCCTGTACTGATTTTTGTAAATTCGGGTCAACGCGCCAGCCTGCGATCGTCAATTCCCGCGCCAAAATCATAAATACCCCCCACGCTGGAATTTGCTGTAGTTCCACAAGCGAAATCAATGGCGCTAAAACCAGTAATTTATCGACCAGCGGATCAAGAAATTTGCCGAGATCTGTAATCTGGTTGAGCTTTCGCGCCAAATAGCCATCCAACCAATCTGTGCCGGCGGCAACGAGAAAAACACCAACCATAATCCAGCGTGTCTCAGCCGTGGGGAACTGCAAGCCATAAAGCAAAATCGGCACTCCAAGCAGCCGAGAAACGGTAATCCAGGTCGGTAAATTCATCAAGTCGCACCAATTAGAACTATCTCCAGCATAGAAAAATTGGGACAATCCTAAAAGGACTCTCCCCATGATCAATCAAGAAGATATCGACTTGTACAGCTTTCAGCAAGCCCCATGTTTATTCAGCACGACGGCGATCGTTCTCACAATCAGCTTCAGGTCATACATCACCGACCATTTCCGCTGATACTCCAAATCCATCGCCACAACGTCTTCAAAATCTTTGATCTCCGATCGACCATTGACCTGCCATTCTCCGGTAATTCCCGGCTTTACGGCTAGGCGCTTCCAATGGTGTAATTCATAGCGTTTGACTTCATCCAACGTGGGTGGACGAGTTCCAACTAAACTCATTTCGCCGCGCAACACATTCCAAAACTGCGGCAACTCATCTAAGCTGGTGCGACGGAGGAATCGACCGACCCGCGTTACTCTTGGATCGTCTTTGCTCTTGAAAATATTGCCCATCGCTTCGTTTTGAACCAGATGCTGCAAGCGATCGGCGTTAGTCACCATTGAGCGAAACTTCCAGATGCGAAACGGGCGACCTCCGATTCCGCAGCGAATCTGGCTGTAAAAGATCCGACCAGGATTATCAATTTGGATGGAGATCGCGATCGGGAGCAAAACAAAGCCCGTAATCAGTAATCCCACTAAAGCACCTAGGATATCGATCGTGCGCTTGATCCTACTGTTTGTAGAGACATGAGGAAAGTAAGCTTCTGCGATTGAAGGTGTGGGATCTTGAGCATGGCGACAAGTAGCGGAGCGAATCAGAGAATTAGTATACGTAATCACAGGAGTAGCCAATCTGAGTAATCGGTGTACCCACGCTTCAATGAAACGATGTCCAAAGGGTTAAATTATTTCACGGACGTGGGCATGGCTAGTGTGCACAGGGAAACAGGTGCTCCTTTCAAGATTTTAGCGATATTTGCTCAACCTTTGAACGCCCTGCAATTCTGTGAAGTTTTGATAGAGAATTCTAGCTTTGATCCGGATTGCGCCCGGCTTATTGATGACTGGCATCGTCATCGAATAGATTTTCCACACCATCAAGTGAAAAAATCACAGGCTCTTCCGATGAAGCCGGCATCGTCCGCAGTCGATCGAACGCCGTTTCACGATCTAGATTGCGATAGCCATTTGGCTCTATCGCCGGTTCGACCTGGGGTGCATCCCCCTCAAACAACGATTTCAACTCAGTTAGGGCTTCCTGACCGCTCTTAAATCCACTTCGAGGGGGTAGGACTTGAACTGTAACAGGACGCTCACTGATTTGATCAATGAGTTCTGTCAGAAGCGCGATCGAATCGATGCTGCACGACTCAGTAGCCAATTCGCGCCGTACTCTCACAGGTAGATCGGGCGGTAATTCGCTGCCAGCATAGGGCATTGAGAGCCTGATTTGATTCTGCTCAGGTGAACTTTGCACCAGCGCAGTTTGTCCTATCTGAGTAGTCAATCGATCGACGATCCCTGAGAACATCACATCGCTTTCCTGTCCCAAGCGATGTAGCTTATCGAGTCCCTGAGCTAGAGAACTGTGATACGCCTGAATGTCTTTTTGTAGCGATTCAAACACGACGTGCAGCGAAGCATCTAGCGTACTCAACATCTGATCAGAAACCGCTTGAAGTTTCCCCGCAGGTAAGTTTTCAGTCACTTGGGATGCGGCGAGACTTGACTGTAAGAATTCTTGATGCGCCTCAAGCTGGCGAATTTCGCGCAATAGGGTATTACGTTGCTGCATTAATCCAGACACTTCAGCATGAAGTGGATGCAGGAGCGTCGATCGCAGCGCATTCATCTCCTCGATCACCGTTTGCACCGCAGCTTGAGCTTGGTTTTCGGCTTGATCCGGCGTGTGTTGACTCAGTTGAAACAGAGCGTCTTGTAAATAGGCACGAACTTGCTCTAGCACTTGGCGCTGACGAGCAACTTGTGCCGCTATTCCCCAAGGTAAACGGGAATTTGCCTGAGCGAGAACCTCTTGAACCTGGGCAAGAAGGCGCTGAATCTGATCTGGGTTAGCAGTCACAACAAAAATCCTTGACTAAAATTCGGCACTACGGAACGTGGCGGGTTGATCGTAATGGCTGAGATTAGAATGCCCGAACCGAGTCATCTTTTGCCAGTGTCACAGGGAATTCTGCGATCGATCTACTTCACGAAACAAAGCTTCATGCAGTCATCAGGATCATTTCACAGGCTGAGTTGCCATTTTTTCGCGGACGGAAATCTGCGCCAAAGCTAGTAAAGCATCTAAAATGTTCGCAGTCTATCTGGACAAAGCTGTGCAGTTTCTAAGGCGGGTGGGCATTCTAAGCTCATCTCTCGATTCAAGGAATCAGTCTGCGCTCGTTTTCATGCCCCACTGTGGTTAGACTCTCCATGGAAGACCGTTACACTCTCCGCGACACTTCGATCAATACGATTAACGCATCGATTCGCCTCGCGCCATTCTTTCAAGGATTGCCAGATAGCGCGATCGAGAAAGCGATTTCTCATGTCGCGCTGCGAAATCATCCCGCTAACCAAGTCATTTTGCTAGAGAATGACTGGGGAAGTTCGGTCTACTTCATTCTGAGCGGCTGGGTGAAGATTCGCACTTACAACCTCGATGGCAAAGAGGTGACGCTGAATATTTTGGGCAAGGGCGAGTTGTTTGGGGAGATGGCTCCGCTCGATGAGGTGCCGCGATCGACAGATGTGATTACGTTAGCTCCGACCGTCATCGGGAATATGCCGGCTCAAGATTTCGTGCAGTTGCTCAATTCTGAGCCAGAGGCGGGCATTCGATTAGCTCAGTTGATGGCGCGACGATTGCGGCAGGTGAATCGCCGATTAAGATTGCGTGAATCAGACAGTATGTCGCGAGTGGCGGATATTCTGCTGTTTTTGGCAGATGGACAAGGGAAGCGAGGACAGAACGGCACAGAAATTCCGAATTTGCCGCATCGGGAGTTAAGCAGTTTGAGCGGATTGGCGCGGGAAACGGTAACGCGAGTGTTGAGCAAGCTAGAGAAGAAGGGCTTGATTGTGCGAGATCGCGATATTTTGTGTATTCCTGATGCTCATGCCCTCGAACGCTTAATGATTTAGGGTTGCCAGCCCGGATTAGTAAATAATGGATTGCGAATTTGATCGGGTCGATTCGAGGAGGCGGAGGAGGCGATCGCTGTTTGCTGTGCGGATTGGGCGGGGAAACTGGTGAGCGCGATCGCAAAAGTCAGAACCGCGATAAACAGAAACTTTGCAGTTTTTGCTGAGAACGCAGTTTTGGAAAGTTGATGAAGTAATTGCGGTTGGAGCTTCTGCACAGCGCTTGTCATAAAGTTTGACACCCCATTCTATTGATCAATTCAGAAATCGAAGCAGGCGAATTTTTCACCCGTAATCTGGAATCAACAAAATTGGATGACTTCCCGAAATAGAGCTAGTGGAGCTAACTAAATTGCTGGGCGTAAAATCGCGCATAGCGTCCGCCTTCTGCAATCAGTTCTTTGTGCGTTCCAGCTTCCACCACACGCCCTTTTTCCATTACGAGAATACGATCAACCCGTCGAACCGTTGCCAATCGGTGAGCAATAATAAACACCGTCCGACCCTGCATAATTCGCTCCAGCGCTTCTTGCACCAAAGCTTCTGATTCTGAATCGAGTGCAGAAGTCGCTTCATCCAGGATCAAAATTCTCGGATTGAGCAGAACAGCCCGTGCGATCGCTAACCTTTGCCGCTGTCCGCCGGATAAATTAACTCCACGTTCACCCACCCAAGTCTGGTAGCCGTCGGGAAATTGACTGATAAATTGATCCGCGTTGGCAATCTTCGCTGCCGCTTTCACGGCTTCAAGATCGAAATCGAGTTGTCCAAAAGCGATGTTTTGCGCGATCGTGCCTGTAAACAAGATCGTTTCCTGAGGCACAATTCCGATCTGATGGCGCAGGCTCTTGAGCGACACATCACGGATATTTGTGCCATCAATCCAAATATCACCCTGTTGCGGATCGTAAAAGCGGGGAATCAAATTCACCAGAGTTGTTTTTCCCGCACCAGACGCGCCCACTAATGCAACCATCTCTCCAGGGAGAACACGCAGATTTAAATCTTGCAATACCGGTCGATCGGGTCGATAAGCAAAGCTAACGTTTTGAAATTCAATTCTGCCTGTGACGGGGGATAGCTCTTGAGTATCGGCACGTTCCGCGATCGACGGTCGAATATGCAGCAGTTCAAACACGCGATCGACCGAAGCTTCGGCTTGCTTGAATTCGTTGTAGTTCAGCGTCACCGTTGCGATCGGCTCAAACAACATCGCAACTGCAACAACAAAGGCGACAAACTCACTTCCAGTCAGATTGCCCTGCGAAATCTGCCAGCTTCCCACCAGCAAGAGCGCCAAAATCCCCAACGCATCTAAAAATCCCTGTACCGGATACTGAATGGCTCTCAGCCTTTCTGTTGCGTATCTCGCTTGACGATTGCGTTCAGAGGCACGGCGAAACTGCTCGATCGCATAATCTTCTGCTGCAAATGCTCTCACCAACCGCACTCCGCTGAGCATCTCGATCAGCAGTGCCGACAAATCCGAAATCCGGCTTTGACTCCGATAGGACAGCTTTCGCATCTTCTCGCCAAACCAAGCTGTGAGCGAAGCCAGCAGCGGAGCAACAACTAACGTCGCAAAGGTCAGTTGCCAATTGAAATACAGCATTGTGCCCAGCGTCACCACCAGCTTCAAGGCATTCGGCACGAACTGACTAAACAGCTTTTGAATCACTTCGCCGACGCGATCGACATCCTCAGTCAGGCGGTACGAGAGATCCCCAGTCTGCACCGATTCAAAATACGCCAGACTTAACCGTTGCAAATGAGCAAACGTGCGATTTCTCAATTCCATCGCGATCGACAGTGCCGCTTTGGCAATCAGCGTTTCCTGTCCGTATTGCGCTAATTTCTGTCCGCCCCAAATCAAAATCACGTATCCGGCTGTCTCTGCGATCGCAGTCAGTCGCCCCTCACTGACAAACCGAGACATCTTTTCAGACATAAATGCCAAAACGGGCCAAGTCACCGCAAACACGACCGAGCAAATCAAGGCATAAACGATCGTGCGCCATTGAGGGCGAATGTAAGCTAAAAGCTGCCAGTAGTTAGAACGCTGTTTCAAGGTTGATTGGATTTATGTTTCTGATAGATGTCAACAACAGAAGGCGAAAACGAAACCAAAATAATCGATTTGTGGAACAGCCAGAAGTCTTCTTCCTGGAAGAGTTTTCGCCCCAATCTGTTCCCCGTCCAATAGCTCACCCTATCATCCAACACGCCAGAAACAAAGCAGCCCATCGTCAAAATGGGCAAATTCAAAACAGGAGCCGAAGCAAGAAAGCCAGCGGTATTAAATCGAGCGCTTACGTCGCTGCATCAGCCAGACGATGAATGCGACAACCAAAATTCCTAGAATAATCTTAGAAACAGGGGCAAGATATTCGTCTACCAGTTCATAATTCGCTCCCAGCGCGTACCCCGCATAAGTCAGAGCAAACGTCCAAATTGTGGTGCCGATCGTCGAGTACACCAAAAAAGGCATCAATCGCATTCCGCTCAACCCCGCAGGCAGCGAAATCAGCGTCCGAATTCCTGGAACCAGTCGCCCGATTAAGACGGCTTTCGTTCCATGTCGATAAAACCAGCGGTTGACCTTATCAATATCGTTACCAGTCACCCCGATCCACTTACCGTAGTGATCGGCAAGCTCACTCACTCGCTTCTCACCCACCCAAAGCCCAGCATAATACCAGAGCAGCGTTCCTAAAATCGTTCCCACCACACCTGCCAGCACCGCATACTGAAAGTTCATTTTGCCCTGCGACACGGTAAACCCAGCCAGCGGCATGATTAACTCCGAGGGAATCGGCGGAAACAGATTTTCCATAAACATCAGAAACCCAATTCCCAAATAGCCGAGGGAATTCATCGTGCTGGTAATCCATTCAACCAGTGCTGCACTCATGCGTGACTTCCTTGTGTGGGTGAACTGAAGCGCGATCGCCCTCAATTCTGCGATCGCTGAGATTTATCTTATGAACTTATATGAAACTTTGACGCATCAGTCCACCCAATCCGCAAAATTCCCATTGCAACTTTACGGAAGTCGAAGTTGCACCTTCTATTAGCGATGAAGTAGGAAGCGGATCCTATTGGACTCGAACCAATGACCGACCGCTTAGAAGGCGGTTGCTCTATCCACTGAGCTAAGGATCCAAAACAGTCATTTACTAATATAGCGGCGCGCGGCAAATCTAGAGTAACCGAAATTTAACTGCTTTTGCGATTTAGGCTTGGTACTTTTTTGATTTTTATCAAGCATGTGTAAAGTACAGCATCAAATTGGGGAATTCAAAAGAATAGATGACCCGAAATGGAGAATCCCTGTGACGTTGAATTTCAACACCACAGGCATCATAGCGAACATCGCTACGCCCCCTACCCTCTAGCCCTGAGCCGCTTTATGTTCATTCTGAAACGGCAGGATGTTGAGATCAGCAGCATTCAGCACCCTAAACGCGATCAAAAAGTGCCAATCCTGTCCTATCAAGGACAAAGCTTTCGACTGATTCAAGTCTTTGGCTCTGGGCAAGAAGAAGAAGCGCGATCGTTTTGGCGCGATCTGACCGACAATCAGGGCAAAGCCTGTGTCCTGCTGGAAGAACCAGAGCGATGCAGCGTATGGGGGAAGGTGCGGCTAGATCAGCTCAGCCAGGATGCAGCAGTCCCAGACGGTGGAGGAACCGTTACCGCAGTATTTACGCAAGCTTGTTTATTGATGCTGCAAGCGATGTACATCGACGTTGAGGATTTGATGGGTACAAAGCAAGCCGCTTCCTTTGAGCGGGATTTAATCAGCATCTTTCAGCAATGGCGATTTCCTCAGACGGATTCACCTGCCGCTGTGAAGCAACTTCTTACAATTAATCCCCTCAACAGTTTGCAGACTCCAGCTTGGCAAGAAAATCTTTTAAACGTTTTGCTACAAGAACTCTATCGTCTTGGCAAAGCGTATTTTGGCAAGTCCGCGTTCGCCGATCGCGTTTTGGATGCGCTGCAAGATTTGCCGCAAGGCGAACGCACCCGTTTCCTCGAATGGCTCAACCATTCCCCGACCGGAAAACTCTGGTCTTAACTTTTGTCCCTTGTTGAAGATGACCTATGAGCAGCTCAGCTAGTAAATCTCAGTCGAAGTCGATTTCTGTCCAAGCGATCGTGTTTGCAGAAATTCTATTGGCAGTGTTCGCGTTATTGTTTTTCTTATTGTTTAGCGTTCCTGATCCTGGACAAGCCCGCCCGGACTGGTATTCTTACGGAGCTTCAGCGTTTGAAGTTGTGGCGTATTTTAGTGCGGCGTTGCTGTGTTTTAGAAACTGGAGCAGTCCACAAATTGTCAGTGGGCGGCGGGTTTGGTTGAGCATTGGGCTAGGAATGCTCTGTTATGGCATTGGTACAATCTTGTTTACCTTCTGGGAAACGTACATGGGGCGCGAAGCCGATGTGTCACCCGGAGATTTCTTTTATATTCCCACCTATCTATTTTTAGGGTGGGGCATGATCATGGCGTTCTCCGATCGTCGCCTGAACCTCGATCTCTGGCAGTGGTTTACCGTGGGGGGCATTGCAGCCGTCAGCATTGCGTTTGCCACTTGGCTGACCTTAACTCCTAGCCCCAAGACTTCAATGCTGTTGTTCTTTGATGAACCCGCCATTGCTCAAACGGCACCTGCTAAGCCGACCCCAAGAGCAACTGCCTCACCGACGATTAAACCCTCGGCTGTTGCTAAGCCCTCACCGCTCCTGGCTCCGAAACCTGCTGCGATCGAGCAGAAGCCGCCCGTCGAGGAGAAACAGCAAGATGTTCCAGAATGGGTGATGACGATCGAAAGTACCCTCGCGCCGCTCAAGCCATTTTTGGACTATTTCTACGTGCTGGCGGACGTATTTATTTTGATTATTGCGACGACGCTGCTGCTAGCATTCTGGGGCGGTCGATTCTCGCAGTCCTGGCGTATGATTGCAGCAGCAGCCTTTTCGCTCTATATTGCGGATATGTGGTTTAAATATGCTACCAGCCGTCTTGAGAACTACCAAAGTGGCGGGATCATTGAAATCTTTTGGGTCTTTAGTGGTGTTCTGTTTGGCATCGGAGCTGCACTGGAATATGATTTGAGCCGATCGCGGCGCGGGAGTTCACGCAGACGAGCATGAAGATTTATCCTGCCCCCCGCATTCGATCACGCTCAGCATAGAATAGATGAGTAATTGCCGCCCCGCGCTGAGTTTCTCATGAGCAGACTGTCTGATTCTGATAAAAGCCAAATTATTGAACTGTATCGCCAATCGGGAGAAACAACTTTAACTCTCGCAGAGCGATACGGTGTCAGTAATACGACAATTAGCCGCATTTTGAAAAGCAGTTTGTCAGCAGAAGAGTATGACAGTCTGATTCAGCAAAAGCGCAGTGCTTCAAGGGGCGGAGCGCGATCGACAACAGTAGCCGCTCTTACGCCTTGCCAAGCGCCTGAGAATGTCCAAGATTCAAGGGGCGGAGCGCGATCGACAACGGTAGCCGAGGCGCCTCCAGTTCAAGGTAGCTTACTCGAACCAGAAGCACCAATTCCGCTAGAGCCAGAAGCGGTCGAACCTAGAGAAGCAGCCTCAAAGCCCGCACCGCCGCGCCGAGTACGACGAGCTAATACTAATGAAGCCTCGACTTCTACGCCCGCTGAGGAAGCGCCTGAGCTCGCTCAGATCGAAGCGATCGATCTCAGCCCAACCGTAGATAGTATGGCGGACGACGAGGACGATGATGAAGACCTCGACGATCTCGATAATCTAGATGAAGACCTCGAAGACGAAGATGATGACGAGCCTGCGATCCTGCCGTCGATTCAACTGAGTGCAGCAGAATTCATTCGGGTACTCCCAATTGCAGAAGCCGCAATTCCTCGGACTTGTTATCTCGTGGTCGATCGAGCTGCGGAGTTAGTGGCGCGTCCGCTCAGTGAGTTCGCGGAACTAGGTCAAATTCCGTCGGGAGAAGTCGAAGCAAGAACCTTACCTGTATTCGATAATCATCGAGTTGCGAAACGATTCTCTAACATTCGTACCCAGCGAGTGATTAAAATTCCAGATAGCCGGGTTTTACAGAAAGCTGCACCCTACCTACAAGCCAAGGGAATTACGCGATTGTTGATTGATGGGCAGGTTTACGCACTCTAGATATCATTGTTGCTCTGAGGAGATCCGAGTAGGGGCTGCAAGATTGCGGCTCCCAAGATACCTAAGATTACACTAAAGGCGATCACGAGACCAAAGGGTAATTCGATCGTTTGAAACGCGAGAAACTTGAGGGCGATCGGAGCAGCATTTTGAATCGCGACGAGGGCGATCGCGCCGATCCAGAGTGCGATAATGCAGGCAGTGATTAGAGTGGCAAAACTTTTCATGGGACTTCAGGAATTGAGAACTGAGACCGTGTAGAGAAACTCATCAGCCGCGAACTGATAATTTTCATCCTTGTGAGACATTTCCTTTGTGGGCAGATCGATCGGTCTGTCCCTTTTTAGTTTAAAGAACAAACCCGCCGATCGTGCTTGAGCGGCGGGTGCAATAAGTTCAAAACTTAGCGGAATAGGCTACTGACTGAATTATCCTCATGGATTCGCCAAATCGTTTCACCGATCACACTGGCGACGGAGAGGATTTTTAGTTGTGGGAAGCGATGTTCTTCTGCAACCGGAATGGTATTTGTTACGATCACTTCTTCCAGCAGACCGCTCGATAGCCGTTCGATCGCGGGAGGTGAAAAGACCGCATGAGTCGCACAAGCATAGACTTGACGTGCTCCCTCTTGTCGAAGAATCTTCGCGCCTTCAAGAATCGTCCCTGCCGTATCGATCATGTCATCGACGAGAACCGCCGTTTTGCCTTTGACATCTCCAATCACATTCATTACTTCCGCAATGTTGTGAGCTTGTCGCCGTTTATCGATGATAGCAAGGGGCGCATCGTCTAGGCGTTTTGCCAAGGCTCTCGCTCTAGCGACTCCCCCGACATCTGGAGAAACAACGACTAAATCCTCTAGCTGTTTGCTAGCGATGTAATCAACCAGCGTCGGAGAGCCGTAAACGTGATCCATCGGAATGTCAAAGTAGCCTTGGATCTGAGCCGCGTGTAAGTCCATTGCTAGAATGCGATTCGCTCCCGCCTGCGTAATCAGGTTAGCGGCAAGCTTAGCAGTGATGGATTCTCGTCCAGCCGTTTTACGATCGGCTCTTGCATACCCGTAATAGGGGAGAACAGCAGTGACTTGCCGCGCTGATGCTCGCCGACAAGCATCAATCATGATCAACAATTCCATCAAATTGTCGTTCACGGGGCGACAGGTCGGCTGAATCAAATAAACATCGCAGCCACGAATCGACTCTTGGATTTGGACATATAGCTCGCCATCGGCAAAGTGCTTTTGCACCATCGGACTCAAATCCATGCCCAAGTACCGTGCGATCTCTTTGGAAAGGGGTACGTTTGCCGTACCGGACAAGAGGCGCAGACGGTTATTGTCAGGAATTGAGGGCAGAGCAGACGGAGGAGATAATGTTGCAGAACGGATCACGTCAAGTCCTCGAACGCATTCAACGCAATATTAACACTGGGACTTTCCTTCATTGTCCCTGGTTTCGCGGATCTAAAGTATTCGTAAATGGCAAATAGGCCTGCGAAATATTTGTTAAGACTGAACCACAAGCAGCACACAGACGAGCGATCAGTACGATCGCTATCTGGACAGGTGAGATGAGGAGCACAGATGACTTCCAAGCAGAGTTCAGTCGAACGGTATTTAATGCAACCTATTTTGCCAAATTTATTCGCGCTTCGCAATCCATTTCCTAATGTTATCGATCGTTGACCTTCTGTACAATTTTGTTACCTCCGTTACAAAAAACTGATTTGAACGGAATGGTTTGCATGAGGCTAAGCTATGCTGGGAAATTCCATGATGCGAGGAACGATGCTATGAGCCTAAAAGACCGCATTACCGAGGAGATCAAAGCCGCGATGAAGTCTCAGGATAAAGTGCGGTTAGAGACGCTGCGGAGCATCAAAAAGGTGCTGCTAGAAAAAGAAGTGAGTGTGCGTCCATCTGGGCAGAATCAGCTAACCGAAGCGCAAGAGATTGAAGCCTTGTCTCAGGTTGCCAAGCAGCGCAGAGATTCGATCGAGCAGTACACCAACGCCAAACGTCAGGATTTAGCTGATAAGGAAGCGGCAGAGTTGGCAATTATCGAGACGTTTCTTCCGGCTCAGATGTCTGATGAAGAAGTTGAAAGTGCGATCGCTCAAATCATCGCTCAAGTCGGAGCGGCTTCAGCGAAAGATATGGGTAAAGTGATGGGTGTCGCAATGCAGCAATTGAAAGGCAAGGCGGACGGGAAGAAGGTGCAAGCGATCGTCAAGGCGAAGTTGGGCGGGTAGAGCAAGGGTTCAGGAATGAATGGGGATAGCGATCGCCGCTGTGCAAGAAAAGCTTTTTGAGTAGAAGCTAGCGGCTGCATTCAGCAGCTACAAGTAACATTGAGCTAACCACCAGACACTTTGTTATATTCTGCTGCGACGTGCTTGTGAGCCTGCATTAGATGGGCGGCGGAGGTATCAATTCCCATACCATACCGCCATTCGCCATTGAGATATAGCCAGGTTGGTACCTGACGCACGAGATTGCGATCGCCTTCAAAGCAAACTGCACCTTGCTGGAGTGCGAGGTTCAAATTGGTGTATCCCATCCAGACGTGAGTGAACACACTAAGATCAGCGGAGATTAAAACGTTCACCTCAAAGCCTGGATTTTTTTGACACACATCGACCTCTTGATTCTCGATGACCATCCACCAACTGCGCTGAGTTTTGCGCCCTCTGGTTAGCCCTTGAAAATCAAACTGAAGTACTGTTTTTTGTGGCGGCACAGTCTCAAGATTGACTCGCCGTCTCATGCCCCACATCAATAAGGCATCGTCCAAGTCTTCTGACGCAATTTGTTCGCTTCCCCATTGTTGTGCCCAAACTCCCATTGCTTCAATTAGAGGACGCAGGGCTTCCCCGGCAGGCGTGAGAAGATACTCATGCCCCTGCCCTGTTTCCTTTTCATGGCTAATGACCACACCTAATTTCTCAAGTTCTTTGAGGCGTTGAGCGAGGAGGGCGCGGGACATGAGCGGCACTCCTCGACTGATGTCATTGAAGTGGCGATTGCCATACAGCATTTCTCGCAGCACTAAGGGGTTCCAGCGATCGCCAATTACTTCGGCAGCTTTCGCTACCGGGCAGAACTGCCCATATCCCTTTCTCATAGCCCATTTAAGGAGAGTACAAATCAGGTTCAGATATTGAACTTGTATCACCTTCTTTAGCAAATCAGAATAAGGGCATCACAAGATTTATTAAAGGAGATTGTTCAATGCTAGAACAACAAACTGCACCCACTATCCAATCAGAAAAGATGGATTGGCTTTCTCTGGCGGAATCTTTGGGAAGTCAATTTGCTGCAAGAGAAATTGAAGCTGATGAGAGCGATTTGTTTGTCGCGGATAACCTTGCTAGGTTGAAAGCGTCTGGATTGGCGACAGCGGGTGTGCCGATCGAATTAGGGGGCGGTGGAGTCAGCTATGCTGATCTTTGCGCTGTGCTGCGGATTTTAGGACGTTATTCTAGTTCAACGGCGCTCGCGTTTTCGATGCACACGCATCAGGTCATGGTACCGACTTGGCGCTGGCACAATCAGAATGCTCCAGTGGATGGATTACTTAGACGAGTGGCAACGGAGCAACTGATTATGCTTAGCAGTGGTGGATCAGATTGGTTGCAGAGTGGTGGGGCAGCGATTAAAGTCGAGGGTGGATTTTTGATCACAGCTCGCAAAGTCTTTGCGAGTGGTGCGCCTGTTGCTGATTTATTGATGACAAGCGCTGTTTATGACGATCTGGAAAAAGGAGCCACGGTATTACATTTTGCAGTTCCTATGACTGCTCAGGGTGTGGAGATTGAATCTACTTGGCAAGCGCTGGGGATGCGGGGAACGGGTTCTCATGATGTTGTGTTGTCGAATGTTTTTGTACCAGATGCGGCAATTGCTTTACGACGAGAACAAGGAAAGTGGCATTTTATCTTTCACTTGATCTCGATGGTGGCAATTCCGATCGTTTATTCTGTTTACGTTGGGGTTGCAGAAGCGGCGCGCGATCGCGCAGTTCAACTAGCAATGAAGCGGCGCACTGATGAGCATCTTTGCTGCATGGTCGGAGGGATGGACAACGAACTGATGGTTGCGAAGTTAGCGCTTCAGCACATGATTTCTACTGCCGTTGTGAGTCAGCCTGGTTTTGAAACTACGAATCAAATTATGACAGGGCGAACATTGGTTGCTAGAGCAGTACTTAACGTTGCTGATTTAGCAATGGAAGTTGCGGGGGGCTGTGCGTTTTATCGCAAACTCGGTCTGGAAAAATTGTTTCGTGATGTGCAGGGCGCGCGCTATCATCCTCTGCGGGAAGATGCTCAGCGTAAGCTATCGGGGCAACTCGCGCTTAAGTGGGATATGTCTTCTTTGTAGGGTGATGTCTTGTATCTAGTAGCGATCGCTAAGTCTTGATAGAAAACGACGACTATTCTTCAGCCGCTGACTTTCCAGATTTAATAGAAGGTTCAGATTAGAAATTATTTAGACTGAATCTTTCAGTCTAATTACCCAAATTGGGACGATAGACCGAAAGCGGTCGGCATAATATTCCTCTCACCCTAATTTTCTGCCACTGCTACGGGAGTCGCCACTACAGGCTGAGGATTGGCAACCAGTTCCTTTTTGCTGAATTTGAGTTTGCCATCGACTAAATCGATCGAGATCGTATCGCCTTCCCCAAAGGCATTTTCGAGCAGTTTGGTGGCGATCGGGTTTTGTAGTTCTCGCTGAATCGCCCGCTTCAACGGACGCGCGCCATACGTTGGGTCATAGCCCACATCTGCCACATATTTCTGTGCAGCAGGCGAGAGTTCCAGCATGATCTTCTGATCGCTCAGCAACGCCTGAATTCGCTGGATCTGGAGTCCAACGATCTCGCCAAGTTCCGCACGGTTCAACGCATGGAACAAAATCGTATCGTCAATCCGATTCAGAAATTCAGGACGGAAATGCTTGCGGAGTGCGGTCGTCACTCGTTTCTGCATTTCCTCATAACGGGCATCATCGCCTGCAACATCGAGAATATGTTCGCTACCAATATTGCTCGTCATCACAATGACCGTGTTACGGAAATCAACCGTTCGACCTTGAGAATCGGTAATCCGCCCGTCATCGAGCACTTGTAGCAGAATGTTAAACACATCCGGATGCGCTTTCTCCACTTCATCGAGCAGCACCACAGAATAAGGTTTACGGCGAATCGACTCAGAGAGCTGTCCGCCTTCGTCATACCCCACATATCCAGGAGGTGCGCCGACTAAACGGGAAACCGAGTGCTTCTCCATGTATTCCGACATATCAAGACGCACGATCGCATCATCAGAATCAAACAAAAATTGCGCCAGCGCTCGTGCGAGTTCCGTTTTACCGACTCCGGTTGGCCCCATGAAGAGAAACGATCCGATCGGACGGTTCGGGTCTTTCATGCCCGATCGTGCCCGACGAATTGCCGCCGCCACTGCTTCGACTGCGTCGTGCTGTCCGATCACCCGTTCGTGCAGATGTTTCTCCAGATTTAAGAGTTTCTGACGTTCGGATTCGAGCAAGCGCGTCACTGGAATTCCTGTCCAACGCGCCACGATTTCAGCAATATCCGCTTCGGTGACTTGTTCACGCAGGAGAGCCGTTCCGCCTGCTTGCAGTTCCATCAGTTGCGCTTCCTGTTTCTCGCGATCGTGCTGCAAGGCTTCAAGGCGTCCGTATTTCAACTGCGCGGCTGTATTGAGATCATAGGCACGTTCAGCTTGCTCGATTTGGACTCGAAGCTGGTCTTCTTCCATCTTGAGCGATTTGATCGTTTCGAGAATTTGCTTTTCGTTTTGCCACTGGGAATCGAGGGCATCTTTTTTCGGCTGAAGCTCTGCGATTTCTTGTTCAAGCCGTTCGAGTCGATCTTTGGAATTGCGGCTGAGTCCGGTTAATCCCGTGAGTTTATCTTCGCTCTTGATCGAAAGCTTTTCCATTTCAAGCTGCCGCAAGCGGCGCTCAATCTGTTCTAGCTCCGTCGGTTTGGAGGTAATCTCCATCCTGAGCTTGGCAGCGGCTTCGTCCACAAGGTCGATCGCTTTATCGGGCAAGAAGCGATCGCTGATATAGCGACTTGATAACGTGGCAGCAGCGACCAAAGCGGAATCGGTAATATTGACCCCGTGGTGAACCTCGTAGCGCTCTTTTAGCCCACGCAGAATCGAGATCGTGTCTTCAACCGAGGGCTGATCGATTACGACCTGCTGAAATCGGCGTTCGAGTGCTGCATCTTTCTCGATGTACTTACGGTACTCGTCGAGCGTCGTTGCCCCAATACACCGTAGCTCTCCCCGCGCCAGCATCGGTTTCAGCAGGTTTCCAGCATCCATGTTGCCTTGACCCGCTGCACCTGCCCCTACAACGGTATGCAGTTCGTCAATGAATAAAACGATTTGTCCATCGGATTCGATCACTTCTTTCAGAACTGCTCTCAGTCGATCCTCGAATTCCCCGCGATATTTTGCCCCTGCAATTAGCGATCCCATATCGAGGGAGATGAGCTTGCGGTTCTTCAAGGATTCGGGAACATCACCGTTGACGATCCGCTGAGCGAGTCCTTCGGCGATCGCAGTTTTTCCAACCCCAGGTTCTCCGATTAAGACCGGATTGTTTTTAGTGCGACGTGAAAGCACTTGAACCACCCGACGAATTTCGCCATCTCGCCCGATCACCGGATCGATCTTGCCTGCTTTGGCACGTTCTGTTAAATCTAAACCGAATTTTTCGAGAGCTGAGTAACGCGATTCTGGTGCTTGATCCATGACTTTTTGACTACCGCGAATGTCTCGAATTGCAGTATCAAGCCGAGCCGTATCGACATTAAAGCTGCGAAATAACTTCACTCCAAGGCGCGGGTCGATGGCAAAGGCTTGGATCAAGTGCTCGATCGAAATAAAGTCATCCTGCATCGAGGTGCGATTTGCTTCAGCACGATCGAGCATCGTATCGAGATATCGTCCTAAATAAAGTTGTTCTGCGCTGCCAACTTTCGGCTGACGGCGGGTAAATTCGTCCACCTGCTGCCAGAACCGATTCGCTTCGATGCCCGCTTTGCTTAAAATTTTTGCTGCTAAGCCATTCTCTTGCTCTAGCAGGCTAATAATTAAATGTTCAACTTCTAAGTTCTGGTGTCGATAGCGCCGCACGACATCTTGTGCCTGTACGATCGCTTCCCAGGCTTTATCTGTAAATTTGCTGGGGTCTGTGGGTTGCATTCCGGTAGTGTTTTGTCATCGCTCTTCTTGAAACTTCAATGTAGCAGTTCAGGCGAGTTCTTTCACAAACGTCTCATACAATCAGGCAGAAATCTTCTATTTGGTGTAAGGGTGTACCAGTTTGGTTTTCGTTTGTGAAAGTGTCATCAGACGATGAGGCCGCAGGTCATGGCTGAGGTAGCCGCTCACGCGCTCAATGTTCAGGTGGTACTCTTATTTTCTCTCAATTTAAAGAAATTCTGCATAAGAAATGGGAAAGGACGATTTATCCTTTCCCATTTCTTGCTTTTACAATACCCCCAAGGGAATTCGAATCCCTGTCGCCTCCGTGAAAGGGAGGTGTCCTAGGCCTCTAGACGATGGGGGCAGGCACTGGTGTCAGATTTGTGTTTGCAATCGACATTCACTAATGTAACGGACAGAACCAGGAATGTCAACCTCTAAATTCAAATTAAATTTTAGAGCTGTCCCCAAGGAATCGTGTTGAGCTAAAAGGCATAAGGATTAGCCACCCCTAGAACTGTCCCTTGAGGGAGACGTGCGATCGCAAAACCCACTACCGTAAATGACATACCATCTACCCACGCTAAAGGCTCGCGTCTTTAACTCCATGCTTCTGATCGACTTCATGCTATCGCCAAAAACTCGAAAAAACGATGGCGCTACTCCCCCCTGTGCCCCGACTCCTTCGTCTGAGTTTTCCGAGTCGCTAAAAGAAAAACCTTCCTCTGCCCATTCCCTTGTGGAGAACTCTAATCTTCTTTCGCAATCTGTACGATCGCGTTGTTTACCTTGGCTCGCTTCAATTGTTTATCCACTAGGGCGTTATCTGGTTCTGCCCGTCTATTTTCAACAGATCGAAGTCACGGGTCGAGAGCATTTCCCTACTAGGGGTCCGGTCATTATTGCTGCAACCCATCGATCGCGGTGGGATGCGTTGCTCGTACCCTGTGCAGTGGGTCAAGATATCACGGGTCGAGTGCTGCGATTTATGGTGACGGCAGACGAGATTAAAGGAATTCAAGGTTGGTTTATTCGACGGTTGGGTGGATTTCCAATCAATACACAGCATCCGACGATCGCGGCGCTGCGTCACAGCATCGAACTGCTACAGCAGCGTGAAGCATTAGTAATTTTCCCTGAAGGAAATATCTATCGTCAAGCGGCAGCTCTGAAGCCTGGACTGGCACGATTAGCGCTGCAAGCAGAAGCAAGTCAACCTGGATTAAACGTTCAGATTGTGCCGATTTCGATTCAATACAGCAAGCCTCTCGTTCCTTGGCGCACTGCTGTCAAAATTCACGTTTGTAATCCGATTCCTGTAGCTGAATATGTGTCGGAGCATCCGAAGCAGGGAGCAAAACGATTAACCGCAGATTTAGAGCGGATTCTGCGATCGCTTTCCATTTAGGGTCAAAAAAAGAGACGCTGTGAATTGCGTCTCTTTTCAAATTCTTTTGTGAGATTAACGACCGATGCCGATATAGCGGAAGCCTGCTTCTTCTAACACAGGTTGGTTGAGGAAGTTCCGGCCATCAATCAAGATAGGAGCGTTCATCAACTTCGCCATCTTGATGTAGTCGAGGGTGAGGAACTGCGACCATTCCGTTACCAATACCAGCGCATCGCAGCCATCTGCTAAGCGTTCTGCATCAGTTTCAACAATCACATCTGAAATACCATCGCGCATTCCACTTTGGGAAATGATGGGATCGTAAGCTTTTACTTTCGCGCCTAGACGAGTCAAGTTCTCGATTACATTCAGCGCTGGCGCATCCCGTAAATCATCGGTATCCGGTTTGAACGTCAAGCCTAAAAGCCCGATCGTTTTTCCTTTGAGAATCTTGAGCGCTTGCTGAAGTTTTTCAACCACAATCAGGCGCTGACGCTCATTGACGCTGACGGCTGCTTTAAGCAATTGCGTTTCGTAGCCGTAATCGTCCGCCGTGTGGATCAAAGCCGAGACATCTTTCGGGAAGCAGGAACCACCCCAGCCAAGACCCGCTTGCAGAAACTTGCCGCCAATCCGGGAATCAAGACCGATCCCTTTTGCCACTTGCATTACATCAGCACCCACGCGATCGCAGATGTTTGCGACTTCGTTGACAAAGCTGATCTTCGTTGCCAAAAATGCGTTCGCGGCATATTTGATCATCTCTGCCGAACTGAGGTCAGTGACCAATACTGGAACTGGAGGTGCAGACTTATCTTCGGCAAACTGACGCTCAACGATCGGGGTATAGAGTTCCTGCATCAGTTTGATCGGGCGATCGCTATTGTTGCTGCCAACGACGATGCGATCAGGGTTGAACGTATCGAACACAGCAGAGCCTTCGCGCAGAAACTCGGGATTGCTGACGACATCAAAGTCGTAATCGATCGTCAAAGCCTTTGTCGGAATTTCTTCACTGCCACCGACTCCAGCGAGAACAGGCTGTGCTTCAGCGCGTTGACGCTCTGCAATTCCATCGAGAACGAGCATTCTCACCCAGTCGCCAGATCCAATAGGAACAGTTGATTTATTCACAATCACTTTGTATCCGCCTTTCAGATTGGCACCGATGCCCCGCGCCACGGCTTCGACATAGCGTGTATCACTTTCCCCAGTCGGCAGCGCAGGCGTTCCAACCGCGATAAACAGAATTTGACCGTGCTCGACCCCAGCAGCGAGGTCGGTGGTGAACTCCAGTCGTCCCGCTTGAATCGAAGACTGCATAATTTCAGACAAACCCGGCTCAAAAATCGGCGATTGTCCAGCCTGCATCAACTTCACCTTTGCTTCGTTATTATCGACGCAAATCACATGATGACCAATGTGAGAGAGGCACGCACCCGTGACCAACCCAACGTAACCCGTTCCAATAACGCAGACACGCATAGTCTTAAACTCCTCAATCAAACAACTTGTAACCGGACTCGATATTCTTCCTTTCGTTTAGCATTCCCACCTGCAACGCCCTTTATTAATGCGTCACGATGCTTGCACCGCCCTCCGAGTTGACTCTAGCGGGGCTTCAGACACTTCCATCCGGCTGCGAAAATCAGCGATCGTGCGCTCTAGTCCTTCCTTCAGCGGGATCGTCGGTTGCCAGCCGAGATGCGTTTGAGCGCGAGTGATGTCGGGCTTGCGGCGGCGGGGATCGTCTTGGGGTAAGGGTTCAAATTTCAAAGCTGCATCAGGGTTGACCATTTCTTGCACGGCTTGAGCCAGTTGCAGAATGGTGTATTCTCCGGGATTTCCTAAGTTGACTGGGCCAATAAAATCGCCGTTCATCAAGCGATAAAGACCGTCAACCAAGTCAGAAACATAGCAGAAACTCCGCGTTTGAGAACCATCACCGTATACCGTTAGGGGATGACCTTTGAGCGCTTGCACAACAAAGTTGCTGACCACGCGACCATCGTTTTCGAGCATTCGCGGGCCGTAGGTGTTGAAAATGCGAGCAACGCGAATATCGACATCGTTTTGACGGTGATAGTCAAACGCGAGGGTTTCAGCGACTCGTTTGCCTTCGTCATAGCAACTGCGAATTCCGATCGGGTTGACATTGCCCCGATATTCTTCAGACTGGGGATGTACTTCGGGATCGCCATACACTTCGGAGGTCGAGGCAAGAAGGAATCTGGCTTTGATTCGCTTGGCTAAACCGAGCATGTTCAGCGTTCCCATCACGTTGATTTTGATTGTTTTGACGGGATTGTACTGATAGTGTACAGGCGATGCAGGACAGGCAAGGTGATAAATCTGATCGACTTCAAGCCGAATGGGTTCTGTAATGTCGTGGCGAATTAGTTCAAAATTGGGATTTCCTAGCCAGTGTTGAATATTGCGTTTGTGTCCGGTGTAGAAGTTATCGAGACAGAGAACTTCATGCCCCGTATTCATTAGACGATCGATCAAGTGGGAGCCAATAAAGCCCGCACCACCAGTAACAAGAATTCGCATAAGTCCAAAATTCGCGTAGATTGCAAACGAGCAAGGGTAGGAGTAGCTGTTACTCAAGAGATGAGTTGAGCAAATCCCCGTTTGCCAGAAGTGTACCCATTAAATTAACAGGCAGCACGACAGCAATCCGACCTGGAAAGGGGTGAGCTACGTCCGGGCTTTTCCCAGAAAGATAACAGAAACTTCCGGGATAGCACGCTTTATTAGATAGAGTTCATCGAATCTTCAACCGTTAAAACAAAAATTGCCCCTATTTCTGCGTAGGGGCAATCCGAAATTATGCTGAAACGTTTAGCTCTGTTCGTTTGACAACCGTAAAACCGCCATGAACGCTTCTTGGGGCACATCGACGGTTCCAATCGCCTTCATGCGTTTTTTACCTTTTGCTTGCTTTTGCAGCAGTTTTTTCTTTCGGGAGATGTCACCACCGTAGCATTTCGCCAAGACATCTTTCCGCAGAGCGGGAATATGTTCGCTGGCGATGACTTTGCTGCCGATCGCGGCTTGAATCGGAATTTTAAACTGATGACGGGGGATCAATTCGCGTAGCTTTTCAGTGAGAGCGCGCCCGACTCCGTAGGCTTTATCGCGGTGAACGATCGTGGCAAGTGAATCGACGGGATCACCGTTAATCAGAATGTCTAGCTTCACTAGAGCATTTTCGCGGTAGCCGATCAGTTGATACTCCATGCTGGCGTAACCGCGCGATCGCGACTTCATCTGATCAAAGAAATCGGTGACAACCTCTGCCAGTGGTAGTTCATAAATCAGCGTAGTGCGTCCGGGCGTGAGATACTTCATATCCTTGAAGACACCACGGCGATTTTGGCAGAGTTCCATCAATGTCCCAACATAGGTTTCGGGCGTGATGATATCGACTTGAACATAGGGTTCTTCGATTTTTTCGCGCTCTGTGGGAGAAGGCAGCTTACCAGGGTTATCAATCAGCAGAATCTCACCTTTTATGGTTGTAACTCGATAAACCACCGAAGGGGCGGTAATAATCAGGTCAAGATTGTATTCGCGCTCTAGCCGTTCTTGCACAATTTCCATGTGTAGCAAGCCCAAAAAGCCACAGCGGAACCCGAATCCCATCGCGCTTGAGGTTTCCGGCTCGAAATTGAGGGCAGCATCATTGAGCTTTAATCTATCGAGGGCTTCGCGCAGTTCCGGGAATTGGTCGGCATCGGTCGGGAACATGCCGCAGAAGACCATCGGTTTCGCCTCAATGTAGCCCGGTAAGGGTTCGGGAGCTTTTTTGGCAGATAGCGTAATCGTGTCTCCCACTCGTGCATCCTCTACGGCTTTAATCGAAGCAGCAAAGTATCCCACTTCGCCAGCGTGTAGGGATTCGACTTGGACTTGAGTGGGAGAGAGAACGCCAAGTTCATCGACTTGGTATTCCTTGCCGGATGCCATCAGGTAGACTTTATCGCCCCGCTTCACCTGCCCATCCATCACCCGGAAGTAGACAATCACGCCGCGATAAGCGTCGTAGTAACTATCGAAAATTAGCGCTCGTAACGGTTCTTTGGTCGTGTCTTTGGGCGGCGGGACTCGTTTAACGATCGCTTCTAAAATATCCGGGACACCAATTCCTTCTTTTGCCGATGCCATAATCGCTTCAGAGCAATCGAGACCAATCACCTCTTCGATTTCTTGCTTGACGCGATCGGGTTCTGCACCCGGCAAATCAATTTTGTTCAGGACTGGAATAATTTCGAGATCGTGTTCGAGTGCCAGATAAACGTTAGCAAGCGTTTGTGCTTCTACACCTTGAGAGGCATCGACAACTAGCAACGCGCCTTCACACGCCGCGAGTGATCGCGATACTTCGTAGGAAAAATCGACGTGTCCAGGGGTGTCGATTAAATTTAGTACATATTGCTGCCCATCTTTTGCGGTGTAGTTCATTCGAGCCGCTTGGAGCTTAATAGTGATCCCGCGTTCCCGCTCCAGATCCATATTGTCGAGGAACTGTTCTTTCATGTCCCGCGCAGTTACGGTTCCCGTTTCTTGAAGTAAACGGTCGGCAAGCGTGGATTTGCCATGATCAATGTGAGCAATGATGGAAAAATTTCGGATGCGGTTGACGGGTACGTCAGTCATAAACTTCAGGGGGATTGGCGGCACTGTAGGACAGGCATTCTCAGAAATTTGACTCTTGATGAGGATAGATTTCTGAATCAGAACGCTTAAGATATTTTAAACCTTTCTTCACGGAGTTCGAGAGTTTGAGACGCTAAGAAGAAGAAATGTCCCGGTTTGGGGCAGAACGAATTTCAGCTTACTTAAACTCACCTGTGAAAAAATGTTAAAACTTTGTTGAATCGATGCAAAAACGGTACATCCATAGTTTACAGGCAGGATTTCTCAAAGCGCAGGTGAATTTTAACTCTCGATCCGATTCCTTTTCAGATTTAGCCACTGACCTTCATGCTGAAGGTTGACCGACACTATGAACGATCCTAAACTTCAAACGCCCGATCGATACAAAACCGAGCTTGCGATTCAGATTGATTCTGATTTGTTGGAGCAAATCCAACATCTGACGAACGATCCGAGCAAGGTGGTTGAAGTGGCATTGCGGCAATGGCTGAGAAGCGAACTTTACCGCGATGAGGATAATGCCCGCACCTTGCCGAGAAACCCGCCTCTTCCTCCGAGGGGCGAGTGGAACGATTAGGTGCTGTAATCTAGGCACGGTTGCTTGATGTCTGCTTTTTTCCCCGGTCAAATGGTCACTTCCGTGAATCTTTCTAGCTCTTTGTCTGACTCGATTGACTCGTCTGTATCTTCTGATTCGATTGCGATCGCTGATATCGCAGAGCTGATGATGACGCAAGATGCAGCAGGAGTGCTGCTGGCGTTTCACTGGCGTGAAGTGAGTGAGGCTGAGGCAAAACAGTGGATTGGTAAGCCGATGGGCGCAAGATTTGCGCCGGTTTCTTGTGCACCGTATTTGGAGCGATTAAAGCGGGTACTGACTTCTCAAAAGCCGGAGCAATTTCGCTGCTTGTTTGAGTGGGGCGATCAGACGATTCTGTTTGATCTGGTGATGAGTCCAGTGATTCTACCTAATGGGACAGCGGCGCTAGTCATCGTCACCGGAGAGCAGGTGAATGACCTGGATGAAGCGCAGTCGCCCTTACAGGCGGTAGAAGTCTCGCGAGAAACAAATCTCGATCGCTACCAGCAGCTTTTAACTCAGATTGTGTGGAATGCCCGTCAGAATTTGGAGCTTCCAACCATTTGGCAGGCGACAGTAGACGGGTTAGGAGCAGCGCTTGATGTCAGCCGCTGCATTATTTGTCCGTATGATCCGAAGCGATCGGCGATTGAAGCTGTAGCGGAATTTCGCCAAGATTGTCTGAGTTCGCTGAAAGGTACGGTGTTTCAGCTTCAAGACGATCCGCTGCTTCAGAAAGCTTTGGCGACTTTAAAGCCGATTCGAGCCGTGCGGCAGGTTCCCGAAGAGGTGAATCCTGCTCCAGAAGCCGATGTTCCGCAAACGCGACTGTTGGTGGCAACGCACTATCAGGAGCAGCCGAACGGGGTGATTATTCTTGATCAGTGCGATCGCGATCGCGTTTGGACGCAGGCGGAATTGGAGTTTGTTCAGGAATTGGCGGATCAGGTGGGTACTTCGATCGCTCATGCGGCTTTGCTGATCGAGCTTCAACGAGCGAACGATAGTTTGATGCAGAAGCACCGCGAATTAGAGGAAGCGCGACACCAAGCTGAAGAAGCATCTCGGCGCAAAAGTGAGTTTTTGGCGAATACGTCGCATGAATTGAGAACGCCGCTGAACGGGATGATCGGCTTTTTGAAGCTCATTCTCGACGGGATGGCAGAAGATCCCCAAGAGCAGCGGGAATTTATTGAAGAAGCGCATCGATCGGCAATTCACCTGTTTAATGTCATCAACGACGTTTTAGATATCGCCAAAATCGAAGCTGGAAAAATGCAGATTGAATGCAGTCCGGTGAGCTTGCAAGAGTTGCTAGATCAAGTGGAGAACATGACTCGCACTCAAATTCGCCAAAAGAATCTCAGCTTTGAGGTGCAGAAACCTCAAACTCATGATGAAATTGTATTGTTTGGGAATTATCAGCGATTACTTCAGGTACTGCTCAATTTAATGGGTAATGCAATTAAGTTCACCAACGAAGGTGGCATTACCGTGAGTGCAGAAGTGATCAAAAAGCGGATTGTTGTTCAGGACGAAGAACTACCTGGACTGGTGAAGATTCGAGTTGCGGATACTGGCATTGGTGTATCGCTGGATAAGCAAGATAAGCTTTTTCAGTCATTTAGTCAGGTGGACGGCTCGTTGACGCGGCAGTATGGGGGCACTGGGCTAGGGCTAGCAATTTCCCAAAAGCTGGTCGAGGCTATGGGAGGCGTCGTAAATTTCTACAGCATGGGTGAGGGTCTGGGATCAACTGTTACTTTTACCATTCCGCTCTATCAAGAGCCTGTGATGATTGCAGCGAATTGAATTGACGATCGCTGACATGAAATTTTTGCCCTGCTCGATTCACGCATTGAAAAGATGCAGTAACAGCCTGTACAAATGATTTAAAGAAACGTAGAAATTTACATCACCCAAGCTGCTTTGTTAGCCGATAATCATCGTGGAGGGAATGGAGGTCGTTCACTCTGCCAGGTTTTTCCGCTATCGAAACTGGTAAATACAGCTTTAGGAAGATAATCTTTCCTTGCCCATCCTTCTGATACTTCAGCCCTTAAAGCGTTTTCTTGAAGAAAAAAGTTCACACAGACATCAGTTTCTGGCTTAAACAATTTTCTAGCAAAATCCCTAGTTTCCGTAAAACTGTTACCTCCATCAGAACTGTAAAGAGTGCCTGCAATCAAAACCTGTTGCCCTATTTGCTGAAATGATTGTTCACAGCTAGATCCACAACCTCCGATGCCGTCGCCCTCAACTACCAAGGTCGGAAATTTGAAAATTGGAGAGATCTTGAGTATTCGAGCATGGCACGCCCAGTGGTAATCTATGAAGCCAACTCTATATTCACGAGTCACCAGTCTCAAATGAAGACCTTGCAGGGTTCTGAAGTTGCAATGATTGCTGAAAGAGCCGTTGGTTGAGCAGAGGAAAATAATGCAGCCCACAAGAGCAAGAAGAATAGACCAGCTAAATCTTTTTACATGCTCAAGCATTTGAAAGCCTAGTACAGGATGCTGTTTTAATAATACTTTTGAACTCCAGAATTAGATGATTTTTCCTGTAAAAATCCCCCACCCGAAGGCGAGGGATTTTCTTATTTACCTACCACATTCAGTTCGATCAACCGAACTTACCTGCGGTCGCTGCAATCACGAAGGCTGCATACGTCAGTACGTAACCTGCGGTGAAGTGAACCAGACCGACTAACCGACCTTGAACGATCGACAGAGCAACTGGCTTATCCTTGAATCGAATCAAGTTTGCCAACGGAGTGCGCTCATGGGCCCACACCAAGGTCTCGATCAATTCTTGCCAGTAACCACGCCACGAGATCAAGAACATGAATCCGGTCGCCCAAACCAGGTGTCCTAAGAGGAACATCCAAGCCCAAACTGCCAGGTTATTCATGCCATACGGGTTGTAACCGTTGATTAGTGGAGCCGAATACTGCCACAGGTAGTCACGCAGCCAACCCATCAGATAGGTCGAACTTTCGTTGAACTGAGCCACGTTACCAGACCAGATTGCGAGATGCTTCCAGTGCCAGTAGAACGTTACCCAACCGATCGTATTCAACATCCAGAACATCGCCAGATAGAAGGAGTCCCATGCAGAGATATCGCAGGTACCGCCACGACCCGGACCATCGCAAGGGAATGCGTAGCCAAAGTCTTTCTTATCGGGCATCAGCTTCGATCCACGAGCATCCAACGCGCCCTTAACCAAGATCAAGGTGGTGGTGTGCAGACCGAGCGCGATCGCGTGGTGAACTAAGAAGTCACCAGGTCCAATGGTCAAGAACAGCGAGTTCACGCCGCTATTGATTCCATCCAACCAACCGGGCAGGTAAGCTGCACCAGTGTTAGACGCAATGCTATCCGCGTTCGACAGTAGGGTGTTGAAACCATACAGTGCCTTACCGTGGGAGGCTTGGATGAACTGAGCGAACACAGGCTCGATCAGGATCTGCTTCTCAGGAGTTCCGAAAGCAACTACCACATCGTTGTGGACATAAAGACCCAAGGTGTGGAAGCCAAGGAACAACGATACCCAGCTTAGGTGCGAGATAATCGCTTCCTTGTGACCCAGAATCCGTGCAAGCACGTTGTTCTTGTTTTGGTCTGGATCGTAGTCACGAACCCAGAAGATTGCGCCGTGTGCGAAAGCTCCAACCATCAGGAAGCCTGCAATGTACTGGTGATGGGTGTACAGCGCAGCTTGTGTGGTGAAGTCCTTCGACATGAAGGCATAGGGCGGCATCGAGTACATATGCTGTGCCACCACGGAAGTCACCGTACCCAAAGCACCCAGGGCAAGACCCAATTGGAAGTGCAGCGAGTTATTTACGGTGTCATACAGACCTCTGTGACCTTCGCCCAATCCACCAGCAGGGGGGATGTGCGCGTTCAAGATGTCTCTGATGCTGTGACCGATACCAAAGTTGGTGCGGTACATATGACCAGCCACGATGAAGATCACCGCGATCGCGAGGTGGTGATGAGCCATGTCGGTCAGCCACAGCGATTCGGTTTGCGGATGGAATCCACCGAGGAAAGTCAAGATTGCAGAACCCGAACCTTGAGCCGTTCCGAAAATGTGGTTCGCAGTATCAGGGTTTTCTGCGTACACGCTCCAGTTGCCTGTGAAGAACGGTGCAAGACCTGCAGGGTGCGGCATCGTGGACAAGAAGTTGTTCCAGCCCACGTGCTGACCGCGAGATTCGGGAATTGCAACGTGAATCAAGTGACCTGCCCAAGCCAAGGAGCTAACTCCAAACAGACCCGCCAAGTGGTGGTTCAGACGCGATTCAGCGTTTTTGAACCAAGCCAAGCTTGGACGGAACTTCGGCTGGAGATGCAGCCAACCTGCGAACAGGAGAACTGCGGACAGAATCAGCAAGAAGATCGAACCTTGGTATAAATCACCGTTGGTTCTCATACCGATCGTGTACCACCAGTGGTACAGACCAGAGTAGGAAATATCAACCGGATAGTTCGCGCCGCCTTGCGTAAACGCTTCGACTGCGGGTTTACCGAATTGAGGATCCCAAATCGCGTGAGCGATCGGGCGGACATTTAGAGGATCTTTGATCCACTGAGGGAAGTTGCCTTGCCAAGCAACGTGAAAGAGACTACCAGATGCCCAGAGGAAGATGATCGCCAGATGTCCGAAGTGAGTTGCAAAAAGCTTTTGGTAAAGCTTTTCTTCTGTCATTCCGTCGTGGCTTTCAAAGTCGTGAGCAGTAGCGATTCCGTACCAAATCCGACGAGTTGTAGGATCTTGGGCAAGGTCTTGACTAAATTTTGGGAACTTAGTTGCCATAGCTGTTTGTTAATCCTCGCTCATCGTCATCCGATGGAAATTGACCGAGCTAGGAAGAATGCCCATGTGGTGACAATTCCGCCTAAGAGGTAGTGAGCAACGCCCACAGCCCGTCCTTGAATAATACTCAATGCACGCGGTTGGATAGAGGGTGCAACTTTGAGTTTGTTGTGCGCCCAAACGATCGACTCGATCAGTTCTTGCCAGTAGCCACGTCCGCTAAACAGGAACATCAAGCTGAATGCCCAAACAAAGTGAGCGCCCAGGAAGAGAAGTCCGTAAGCCGACAGTGCTGAACCGTAGGATCCAATCACTTGCGCCGCTTGTGCCCACAAGAAGTCGCGCAACCAACCGTTGATTGTGATTGCACTTTGAGCGAAATTACCGCCCGTTACGTGATCAACTGTTCCATCCGGCGCAACTGTACCCCAGACATCGGATTGCATTTTCCACGAGAAGTGGAAGATTGCGATCGACAGGGAGTTGTACATCCAGAACAGACCGAGGAACACGTGATCCCAACCAGACACTTGGCAGGTGCCGCCACGACCCGGGCCATCGCACGGGAAGCGGAAACCAAGGTTGGCTTTATCAGGAATCAAGCGTGAGCTACGTGCAAACAGTACGCCCTTCAAGAGGATCAATACCGTGACGTGAATCGTGAAGGCGTGGATATGGTGAACCATGAAGTCCGCCGTACCCAGTGCGATCGGCATCATGGCAACTTTGCCACCGACCGCGATTGTTCCACCACCAAACGCATAGCTAGCAGGAGCCAAAGCGTTGGGAGCGGTTCCACCCGGAGCCAGCGTGTGGAGGTTTTGAATCCACTGCGCAAACACAGGTTGGAGTTGAATTGCGGTATCCGAGAACATATCTTGCGGACGACCCAAAGCGCGCATCGTGTCGTTGTGAACGTAAAGACCGAAGCTATGGAAGCCGAGGAAGATACAAACCCAGTTCAAGTGGGAAATGATGGCATCCCGGTGACGCAGAACGCGATCGAGGTTGTTGTTTTGGTTCACAACCGGATCGTAGTCGCGCACCATGAAGATTGCCGCGTGAGCCGCACCACCGACGATGAAGAATCCACCGATCCACATATGGTGCGTGAAGATCGACAACTGAGTTGCGTAGTCAGTTGCGAGGTAGGGGTAAGGCGGCATCGCATACATATGCTGTGCAACGATGATGCTCAAGGAGCCAACCATTGCCAGGTTGATTGCCAGTTGCGCGTGCCAGGAGGTCGTCAGGTTTTCATAAAGACCTTTGTGACCTTCTCCAGTAAACGGACCTTTGTGTGCCTCAAGGATTTCCTTGATGCTGTGACCGATACCCCAGTTCGTGCGGTACTGGTGTCCAGCAATCAGGAACAACACAGCGATCGCCAAGTGGTGATGTGCGCTATCCGTCAGCCAGAGTCCGCCTGTAACCGGATTCAGTCCACCTTTGAAGGTGAGGAAGTCTGCGTACTCGCCCCAGTTGAGGGTAAAGAAAGGAATTAGACCTTTAGCAAAGCTGGGGTAGATGTCTGCCATCAATTGGGTGTTCAGGATGAACTCATGAGGCAGAGGGATCTTGTCCGCAGGAACTCCGCGATCGAGGAGTTCGTTAATCGGCAACGCCACGTGGATCTGGTGACCCGCCCAAGCGAGTGAACCGAGTCCGAACAGACCCGACAAGTGGTGGTTCAGCATCGACTCCACATTCTGGAACCATTCCAGTTTGGGTGCGCGCTTGTGGTAGTGGAACCAACCTGCAAACAACATCAAACCAGCCATGACCAAACCGCCGATCGCGGTGACATAAAGCTGGAAGGTGTTTGTAAAGCCAGCCGCTCTCCACAGTTGGAAGAATCCAGAGGTGATCTGAATTCCGTGGAAGCCGCCGCCGACATCCGCGTTAAGAATTTCTTGACCGAAGATGTTCCACACAACCTGAGCACTGGGTTTAACTCCAGTGGGGTTGGCGAGCCATGCTTCGTAGTTTGAAAACTTAGCGCCGTGGAAGTACATTCCACTCAACCAAATGAACACAACGGCTAAGTGACCGAAGTGTGCGCTAAAAATTTTGCGAGAAACGTCTTCTAAGTCGCTTGTATGGCTATCGAAATCGTGAGCGTTAGCGTGGAGGTTCCAAATCCAGGTGGTGGTTTTGGGCCCTTTAGCTAGGGTGCGATCGAAGTGTCCCGGCTGACCCCATCTCTCAAAAGAAGTGGGAACGGGATCTTTATCAACGACCACCCGTGCCTTCGCCTCGCGCTCCGGTGGGCTAATTGTCATTGAGACTCTCCTCTCTCTAGACAAGGAACGAGTTATCCCTATCCGGCAACTGGTCTCAAACCCTTCTGTTAAGCTCTGGCTGCGGAATGACTGAGGTTGATAAGACCTAGTTGCGTTGTCGCGGTTAATGCAGGCTTCGAGCTTGGCTTGAGGTTCCAGGATTCCCGTGAATTCGGGATGTGTGCCTTCGTGGGTTCTCAATGGGTCATTATAGGGCTTTCATGAAAACGTTTCCGAACGTAATTAACAATAATTCAAAGTTCTGGATTTCTTGACGGTGCTTGGGTCTCAGGCTCCGAGCAGAAATAAAAAGTCAAGAGTTTGTCGCTTAACTTTACATTGCTAAAGGATTGGAATTCGTAATCAAATTAATCGAGCACAATTGATATTTCCTGCTCTTTCTATTAATAAAACGTTGTAGAAGTTCGAGGTGGTGGACGATCGAGCCGTTGATCTCCGCGTTTTTACTCAAACTACTCAACACGGTACCCCAGCTTGAGGTAGAGCAATCACACGTACCTGTGGCAGCTTGGTGCTCTTCGTTGCGGGAAGCGTGCTGTATCCAAGTAATTAAAGAGATACTTCGATCGTCGCCTCTGTGCCTAAATTTTCCGCTATAGTGCCGTAGGAACAGCGATCGAGTTGTACGGCAATGTCCTGAAACCTCTAAGCTGTTGGCTGTTCGATTAGGAGAGATACCTGGTGTTTGGGATCATGCGCTGGCGCGGGACGGCTAGAACTCTTTCAGTCTCATTAGTATTAGCAATGCTGCTCAATTTGGGTGGAGTTGCGCCGAGTTTGGCGGCTCCGAAAGGTTCGGCAAAATTGGCAGGGAGGATTTCAGAAGCATCGCCGCCAGAAGTCATTCAGCAATTAAAGCCCTTGCTGGACAAGTATCAGCCACAGGTGTCGATCGCTTCTCCACGCCCAAACGAGGTGGTAGACGACAATACTGTTTCTGTCAAATTTAATGTTAAAGATCTGCCCTTATACAAGGACGCAGAGCTGGGTTTAGGACCGCATCTTCATGTGTTTCTAGACGATCAACCGTATCAAGCGGTTTATGATGTGAGTCAGCCGCTTGTTCTTAAAGATTTAGCAGCAGGAACTCACACAATTCGTGCGTTTGCAGGTCGTCCTTGGCATGAAAGCTTTAAGAATGATGGGGCATATGCTCAGACGACGTTTCATGTCTTTACAAAAACGCCAAGCAATAGTCCCGATCCAAAACTGCCGCTACTTACTTACAGCCGCCCACAGGCAACCTACGGGGCAGAACCTGTTCTATTAGATTTCTATTTGACGAATGCGCCGTTACACATTGTCGCGCAGGAGGATAGTAAAGATGAGGTTGCGGATTGGCGCGTGAAAGTGACGGTGAATGGCGATAGTTTTACGCTTGATCGCTGGCAACCGATCTACTTAAAAGGCTTCAAACCGGGCAAAAACTGGGTGCAGCTTGAATACGTAGACGACAAGGGCAATCCGGTTCAAAACGTTTACAACAACGCCGCACGAATATTTAATTACGAGCTGAACGGACAAGATACGCTGTCGAGATTAGTTCGAGGTGAAATTCCGTTTGATCAGGCGGTGTCGATCGTTGATCCCAATTACAAGCCGACTGCCGAACCCTCAGCGCCCGAACCGACTCCAGTTCCGGTTGCACCAGCCGTCGAAAAAGCTCCAACCGAGCCAGAGGTAAGAGAAACCCCGCAACCAATCGAAGAAGCTCCAAAACCTGCTGAAACTCCAAAACCGCAAGGGGGATTCTTTAATCGCTTTAAGCGATCAGAACCGAAACCGAGCGTTGCCCCTAGCCCAGAGCCATCGCCTGAACCGGAAAAAGCGATCGCGCCTGAGCCAGAAAAAGTAATTGAGCTTCCTGCAAGTCCTGCACCTGAACCAGAAGCGCCTGAGATCGGCGCGCCTGTGGCTCCGGCAGAAAAACCTCAAGGTGGCTTCTTTAATCGCTTTAAGCGTCCGGCTGCACCTGTTATTGCGCCAAGCCCTGAACCTGAAGTAACAACGGAGCCAGAAAAGATTGAGCAACCTGAAGTATCTACACCTGAAACACCAGTCATAGAGCCAGAAGCGGAGAAAACACCAGAGTCAATTCAGCCTGCTCCAGAAGCAAAGGAAGCGCCAAAGGGTGGATTCTTCGATCGTTTCAAGCGTTCAGAATCAAAGCCTACAGTCGTTCTTCCGTCTCCAACTCCAGTTCCTGATGATCTGACTGCGCCGGAAGCTGCTGAACCTGTGGAAGCTGAAACTGTGGAAACGGAGCCTGCTGAACCAGAACAGATTGAAATCAAGCCTGCTCCAGTCGCTCCAGTGGTGAAGGAAGCACCGAAGGGCGGATTCTTTGACCGATTTAAGCGGTCAGAGTCGAAACCTGAGATTGTCTTACCTTCTCCTACCCCGATTCCCGATGATCTATCTGCCCCAGAGATGGCAGCACCGATAGAGACAAAACCTACTGAAGCAGAGGGAAGACCCGAACCGCTCGGAACTCCGGTGCAAGAGGCAAAGCCGCCTGCCGTTCAAGAGCCTGTTAAATCCGCTCCTGAAGCAACCTCCTCTGAGTTTGAGCCACAAACCGAACTCGAACGACGATTGGGAATGCCACTTAAACCCCGTATTTCTCAGCCTCCTGTTAATCCACAGCCTGCGCTATCCCCGGAGAGCGCTGAGTAACAGAGTTTCATGGTTCGCGCACCAGAGTTTCCAAAAGATTTAGCGTGGCTCAATGTTCATCGTCCCCTGTCTCTCAAAGAGTTTCGGGGACGCATTGTTTTGCTGGATTTCTGGACATACGGCTGTATCAATTGCGTTCACAGCTTGCCGGATTTGGGATATTTGGAGCAGAAATATAAAGATCGCTTAACTGTTCTCAGCATTCATTCAGCAAAATTTGAGAATGAGGGCGCGATCGAGAACATTCGGCAAGCAATTCTTCGATACGAAATTACGCATCCTGTTTTAGTCGATCAAGACTTTAAAGTTTGGCAATCTTACGCAATTCGAGCTTATCCAACTTTTATTTTGATCAATCCGAAAGGATATATTGTGAAATTGATCGCAGGTGAAGGAAGGCGCGATCTCTTAGATCAAATAATTCAGGAATTAATCGAAAACAATGCGATCGAACCTCAGTCGATCTCGTTTGCGCTTGAGGAATTTCCGATCTCTCCGCTTGCGTTTCCCGGTAAAGTCTTGGTTAAGGATTGCTTATTTATCTCAGATACCGGACATCATCGAATTGTAATGAGTTCGATCGAAGGCGAGGTTCTTCACATTATCGGAAGTGGAAATTCAGGATTACTTGATGGTGAATTCGATCAAGCTCAATTTTCAGCACCGCAAGGAATGACATTCGATCGCACAAATCAATTACTTTATATTGCTGACACAGGAAATCATGCGATCCGCTGTGTTGACTTGAAGGCTAAAACAGTTAGCACGATCGCAGGAACCGGAAATCAAAGCAGAGTGATTTATCCCCACGGTGGGAAGGCTTTAGAAGTTGATTTAAATTCACCTTGGGATTTAGAAAAAATTGGCGATCGTCTATTTATCGCCATGGCAGGCGCACATCAAATCTGGGAAATGCAAGCCGATAAGATCGAAACGTTTGCGGGAACTGGAGCCGAAGCAAGTTTCGATGGTGCCATTCAAGAAGCCGCATTTGCTCAACCCAGTGGGATTACAACAAACGGAAAAGAACTGTTTATTGCGGATAGCGAAACCAGTTCAATTCGATCGATTAATCTAGAAACAAATCAAGTAAAAACAATCTGTGGGGGTGGCGATTTGTATAATTTCGGCGATGTTGATGGAATTGGAGAAGCCGCACGATTGCAGCATTGTTTGGGCGTTGAATTCAGTGAAAATCTTTGGATTGCGGATACTTACAATCACAAAATTAAGCGGATTGACGCGAATGGATTTTGCCAAACGATCGCAGCAGATTCGCTCAATGAGCCTTCTGGAATTAGCGCAACAGCAACACATTTATTTATTGCTGATACAAACAATCACGTAATTCGGAAATTGAATTTAACAACATTAGAAATGGCAACAATCAAATTTCCTAATCTTTGCGCTCCAAACGTCTGCCTACCCAACTAAAAAAGGGCATTCCGAAGAACGCCCCTCACACATTGAAGAAAGAACTTAAAGAAACAACTTTATTGCGCGTTTTGGCGATACCAGTCGATCGTATTTCTCAACCCTTGCTCAAAACTGACTTCAGCAGTAAAGCCAAACCGCTCTTTTGCTCGCTCAGTATCCAAGCAGCGACGCGGCTGACCATTCGGCTGATCAGTTTCCCAGACAATCTCGCCCTTGAACTCCATCAGGTCGCAAAGTAAAGTAATCAAGTCACGGATTGAGATCTCCTCACCTGTGCCCAAGTTCACCGGATCGGGATCGCTGTACTTTTGAGTTGCGATCCCGATTCCCCGCGCTGCATCATCCACATAGAGAAACTCACGGGTCGGACTGCCATCTCCCCAAACGGGAAGCTGGCTTAAACCTTGCTGCTGAGCCTCATGCACCTTCCGCACTAATGCCGGAATTACATGAGAACTACGCGGATCAAAGTTATCTCCAGGTCCGTAAAGATTTACAGGCAGTAGATAAATGCCGTCAAATCCATACTGCTGGCGATAAGACTGAAGCTGTACTAACAGCGCTTTCTTCGCAATGCCATACGGTGCATTCGTTTCTTCCGGATATCCGTTCCAGATGTCGTCTTCCTTGAACGGAACAGGTGTGAATTTAGGGTAAGCGCAAATCGTCCCCGCACAGACGAACTTCTGTACGCCTGCTTCATAAGCAGCGTGGATTAATTGCGTTCCCATCATCAAGTTGTCGTAGAACAACTCAGCAGGTTTTTCACGATTGAGTCCGATGCCCCCAACATGTGCCGCTAAGTGAATCACAACATCTTGCTGATCCACCGCTCGTTGGCAATTTTCCATCTTGCGGAGATCGAGATCTTGCGATCGCGGCACGGTAATTTTTTGTGGACTTGCCCCTGCTTCACACAGTTGACGTACCACCTGACGACCTAAAAATCCTGCTCCACCTGTCACCAGAATGCGCTTATTTTCGAGACTTAAAGTTGTTGAGGTCATGGCTGAATTCTATGTAAGTTTTCCTAGAAGGACACCCCAATCAAGCTTTGACGAATGGTTGCGTAATCCTCGACCTTAGAGTGCCCATTCTCAGCGGAGCTAATTCCCAAGGCTTGTAGGTCAGCATCGACCATCAGGTGCACTAGCTCCTCAAACGTCACCGAAGGCTCCCATCCCAATTTCTCCTTAGCTTTTGCGGGATCGCCAATGAGCAGATCCACCTCAGCGGGACGGAGATAGCGCTCATCGAATTCCACATAGTCTTGCCAATCGAGATTTACCCGTCCAAAGGCAATATCGAGAAACTCGTGTACCGAATGCGTTTCACCAGTTGCAACGACATAATCGTCGGGCTGATCCTGCTGCAACATCAGCCACATTGCGCGGACGTAATCCTTGGCATAGCCCCAGTCGCGCTTAGCATCGAGATTACCCATGTAAAGCTTCTTCTGCTGTCCGGCAACGATGCGAGCAATGGCACGGGTGATCTTGCGGGTGACAAAGGTTTCGCCGCGACGGGGAGATTCGTGATTAAACAGAATTCCGTTGCACGCGAACATATTGTAGGATTCGCGATAATTTACAGTTTGCCAGTGTGCGAACACCTTCGCGCAGGCGTAGGGACTGCGGGGATAGAAGGGAGTTTCTTCGGTTTGGGGCACCGCTTGAACCTTTCCATACATTTCAGAAGAACCCGCTTGATAATAGCGAATCTCGTTTCCGGTGCGTTGCTGATAGTCACGAGCAGCTTCGAGAATTCGCAGTGCCCCCATACCAACGGCATCGGCCGTGTATTCTGGCGCGTCGAAGCTGACGCGGACATGGGACTGAGCGCCTAAGTTGTAGATTTCTGCGGGCTGAACTTCTTCGAGAATCCGACGCAGCGTCGTCCCATCTGTAAGATCGCCGTAATGTAGAAATAACCGCGCACCTTCGACATGCGGGTCTTCATAAATGTGGTCAATGCGATCGGTATTGAAGGTCGAGGTTCGGCGAATGATGCCATGAACCTCATACCCTTGTTCTAGTAACAGTTCTCCTAAGTAAGAGCCGTCTTGACCCGTGATCCCCGTTAACAGTGCGCGTTTACGTTGCGTCATTCTTTGCTTTCCTCACCTGCAATTTACAACAGACGGTTGGACACTTTTTAGTGCTGAGTTGTTTCATTAAAGCCGGAGTTTGGTCATCCGAAACAAGCTGTACCTAGTTAACCCTAAGCTCAGCGCAAATAACACCCAACATTACCGCGAAAGAGCCGTCTGTGTATTAGAAAGCCGTGGATTTACAGAAAATTTGCTGGGTTTGTTCCGCAAAATTCTTCTCCTACAGCAGTCTTGAGCGTTTTATCACGCATGAAATCCATGTCTTGACCAATCGGGCAAGAAACGCGAAACAAATGTGACAACACTGCTAACCCTTACGACGACTATCGTGAGCATCCGGATCACTCACTGAATCTAAATATCTGTGTGAATTTAATAAGCTCCGTTGTTTCTAGGGAAGATGACGACACCGATCGTTTTGACGATAATCCACAAATCTAGCCAGAAATTGCGGAAGCTGGCGTAGTACACATCAATTCGGATGCGCTGAGGATAGGGAATATCATTGCGCCCTGAAACTTGCCATAAGCCTGTGATTCCAGGACGGATTGTGAGCACCGTTTCGATATGGATTCCGTATTTAGGGAGTTCTTCAACGACAAGCGGACGTGGGCCAACGACGCTCATATCGCCAACTAAAACATTCCAAAATTGGGGAAACTCATCTAAGCTAGTAATTCGCAAAAAGCGACCGATCCAGGTAATGCGGGGATCGTACTTTAGCTTGAAGTTCGTTTCAAACTCTTGGCGCATTTGAGGCGAGGTACTGATTAGATCGCTCAGCATCTCGTCGGCGTTTCGTACCATCGTTCTAAATTTGATACAGCCAAATCGTTTGAAGTTTTTTCCCACTCGTTCTTGAACGTAGAAAACTGGGCCTGGAGAACTCAGGGCGATCAGTAACGCCAAAATCAAATACACAGGAGAAAAAAGAACGAGAACGGAGAGCGAAAACGCGATATCGAAAAGGCGTTTGACAAGATCGCTATCAAGCACGTCCCAGCTTTTGAAAATCAAAGGTTTGCGACGCTTGAAGATCGACCGAATCCGCTTGCCGGAAATCAATTGGCTATCGGCAGTCATCTTACTCCTTACTATTCCACACCACACACAGTCCTGATCATAAAGCCATCGACTCGTTTAACGTCAGTTTTGCTCCCTGTTCAGGAGGATTTTAGCGAATCGAGTCGGATTTGCAGTCGGGTTTGAAAGTCTTGATAAGCTCGATCGATAAAATTAAGATACCGTTCTTGAAACACTTCCGGGTGAAATTTGAGCGCGTGGAATCGAGCAATTTCGGGCTGAAAGAAAGATCGATATTGCTCGAAAGCGTGAACCGCTTCGACGATCGCGGCTTCTGTTTGCGCGGGAAATAGAATTCCAGTGCCCTGCGAGCCGGATGTCCGTAAGTCTCTCACAGTTTCGGATGTTCCGCCTGCGCCGTAGGCGATAACTGGGGTTCCACAGGCTTGTGCTTCGACCGGAGCGATACCGAAATCTTCATAGGCGGCATAGATAAATGCCTTTGCTTGCTGCATATACTGCTCGACAACGTGATCCGGTTGCCATCCTAAAACCTGAATGTTTGGCTTAGCAATTTTTTGAATTTGCTTCAGTTCCGCGCCGCTGCCGATCACAACTAAGGGGAGATTCAGCTGATTGAATGCTTGAACAATTAACGATATTTTCTTATAGCCAACAAGCCGTGAAACGGTCAGGTAGAAGTCTTGTTTTTGGGATGCAAATGAGAAGCGATCGACATTCACAGGCGGATAAATTACTTCTGCTGATCGCCGATAACAGCGCCAAATTCTACGAGCGGTGTGCTGAGAATTGGCAATAAAATAATCAACGCGATTCGATGAAATGACATCCCATTGTCTTAATTGATGCAGCAAATATCGAGTCAGAATTCCAGAAATTCCGCGGCCTGCGCGACTATCACGGAGGTAATCGAACGTCATATCCCATACATATCGCATCGGTGCATGACAATAGCAAATGTGGAGTTGTTGAGGTGAAGTAAGAACACCTTTAGCAACTGCGTGATAGGAAGAGAGAATGATGTCGTAATTCCGCAGGTCGAGTTGTTCGATCGCGATCGGCAAAAATGGCAAATATTTTTGTACTCCACTTCGCGCAAAAGGGAAATTTTGTAAAAACGTTGTGCCAATTTTCCGCTGATATAAGTAGCTTTTCGGGTTCACTGATTCAAAATCAATTAGCGCATACAAATCGGCATCAATATGCTTCAAAATCTCTTGAACCACGAGTTCTGATCCACCCGTTGCTTCTGGGGTGAGCCACTCATGTACCAGCGCATACTTTAATTTCACAGCAGAGCTTCTCTGATATCACGCACAAATTTTACCGTTTCAGGAGCGCTGATTTCTCAGATTGACTGAACCGAATCGGGCATACAGTTTTACGGCTATGAAGACAACAAGAAACAAGCAGAATTGAACTAAAACGATGCTTGGCCCTGACGGAAAATTCAGTGCGCCAGAAACAACCATACCCGCGATGCTGCTCAATGCACCGATCGCTACCGACCATCCTAAATATGGCTTAAATTGATGACTTAATAATTTGGCGGTTGCGGCCGGAATGACCAAAAACGCATTCACTAAAAGAATACCGATCGCTTTAATTGCCACTGCTACCGTTAACGATAAAAGCACCACAAATAAGTAACGGTGAAACTGAATTGAGACTCCTTGAACCTTAGCAACCGCTTGATTGAGGGTGAGAAGAATTTGTTGGCGCAATGTTGCAAGCAGAATAGAGACGCTGATGATTAATAGCAAACCGGTCAGCGAAATATCTGTCCAAGTGACCGCAAGAATATCACCGAACAGAAGATTCATTAAATTTCCACGATACCCTTGAATAAACGTTGTCAGAATTACACCGATCGCTAATGCGCCCGACAGCACAATATTAAGAACGCTGTCGCTCCAAAGATCAGTTTGATCAATCAAATAAAGTACCGCTACCCCAAAGATTAGCGTGAACGGAAGCAGCGTCCAAGTTGGATCGACTTGAATCAGAACCCCGATCGCAGTCCCTACTAGCGCCGCATGTCCAACTGCATGAGAAAAAAACGACAACTGACGCAGCGCTACAAAACTGCCTAAAAACCCACACAGCAATCCCATTAAAATTCCAGCAATGATCGCTCGCTGCATGAATGGATACTGCAATAAACTGACTAAGTTAGTGGTGATGTCGGTAGCGGCTAAAACCAGATCCATAAGTTTGAAGCAAATTGTCACGGGACAGTGCAATCTCTGGTTTACCTGTGCAAATCAGCGATCGATTAAGACATAAAACATAATCACAATGTCGATTTACCATATCGAGGTCGTGCGAAACCTGCAAGACCGTCCAATTCTCCTCGCGCTGGAGTTCATTTAATAAGCTGAAAAATTCTGCTTCACCTTGCACATCTACTTCTGCAAAGGCTTCGTCCAAAACCAATAACTTACGCGGTGTGACAAGACAATACGCCAGGAGAACGCGCTTCAGTTCACCACCGCTCAAGGTTCCGATCGCTTGATCGCGTAAATGTAGCGCATTCACTCGTCGTAATGCTTGAGCGATCGCTGCTTTTTGAGTTCGACCGCTCTGACCAAGTGCGACAAGTTCATTCACTGAGATCGGGAAGCTGCGATCGAAAATAAAATTCTGCGGCATATAACCGATTTGCGATTGTAAGCTTCCAAGACGGCGAATCGGACGACCGAAAAGCTCGACTGTGCCTGCCGCCTTGGGAATGAGATCCAGAACGGCTTGAACGAGGGTACTTTTTCCAGAGCCATTTGGACCGACGATCGCCGCAGAACTACCCGCCGGAATCTCAAACGAGACATTTTCTAGAGCGGTGTATCGTCCCCGCAGCACCGTTAATCCTTCAACTTTGAGAATGGAATTCATCACTTGAACGCGGCTTCTAAGGTTTGTAAATTTGATCGCATAGCGGTGAAGTAATGCTGAGGGTTCGTGTCTCCAGCTTCGAGGGAATCAAGGGGGCGCAATTTGAGGTTGAGATCTTTTGAAAGCCCGTCGAGGAGTTTGTTATCGACTCCGGGTTCGCTGAATAGAGCTTTGGCTTGAAATTGTTTTACGGCATCGATCGTTTCTTTGACATCTGCCGGAGACAGTTGATCTTCGGGAATTTTCACCACGGCAACTTGCCTTAAGTCGTAGCGCTTTGCCAGGTAGGGAAAGGCATCGTGAAAAGTAATGAAGGTGCGATCGCGAAACTTGCCTAAGCGTTGCTCAAACTCAGCGTTTAAAGCTGCCAACTGTTGTAGATAAGCGGTGGCGTTTGCTTCGTATTTGGCTTTGTTTTCTGGATCAGCAGCAATTAGTCCATCACGAATATTTTCAACTTGCTGTTTTGCTAGAACTGGATCAAGCCAAACGTGAGGATTGCCAGCAGCGTGAGCGTGACTGTGTTCTTTTCCGGTTTCAACAACTTGAGAGAGCTGGTCGATCGATTGAATGCCTTGACTGGCATCGACGATTTTCAGCTTTGAATTTTGTGCGCTTTTAATCGTACTTTCTAAAAATTCTTCGACTCCCAAGCCGTTTTTAACCACAACATCGGCTTGGGCTAAAGCTTGGACATCCGCAGGGGTGGATTGATACTCGTGGATTTCGGTTCCCGGCTTGATCAGGATATCTACTTGAGCCGCATCTCCCACGACCGCTTTCGTAAATAGGTAAACAGGCAGAAACGTTGCGATGACGCGCAGTTTTTCCTCTGTGTTTGCGGCGGGAGAGGGCTGTACGATTCCATTCGTTTGTGATGACGGGGACTGAGTACAGCTACCCAGTAGTGCAGTTCCAGACAGGAGCAGCAAGGCAGCGAGGAGTTTAACTGATCGGGAGCAACTTGAGTTCCTGCTCATGGGGAAAACAAACCGAGTGAAAGGACTGTTTTCATCCTACATTGAGAATGAGTCTCATTTTACGTGTTTACGATCGTCTTAAACAGGAGCAGCAAGTAGCATTATTAACCCTGTAAATCGGGTTAATTTAGTTGAGGGCTGGTATGAGGTCTTTTTATAGAGGAAGAATTCTCTTCTTTGTATGATGCGCTACAATCAGCACTAAGCAATACAAGTAAGAATAAATAAAAAAGCCAACTTCGCTAAAAGCTGGCTTCGGATTAACCTGTTGTCGTTTCACATTGGAGAAAACCCTTCTGCGCGTTTCCCAAACTTGCAGGGGTTTCATAGAGTAATAATCCCTATCTGTTGAACATTGTAACAACATACACAAATCTTTTGTCACGAATCTTTATGACCTCCTGACATATTTCTAACTAATGGCAGATTTAGCTGAGCAAAAGATTAACTGATGGGTTGAGCGATCGCCACAATTTCTCTACCTTGCTGTGGTTGTCCCCAAATGACCCGCTCCTGTTTGTAGATCACGGTTCCAGGCTTTGCGCCTTTGGGTTTGTAAACGTTTTTTGGCTCGGTGTAAACGACAGGAACTTGCTCACTTTGACGGGCACGACTGTAGTAGGCGGCTAAATTTGCGGTGAACTGGAGATCTTTTTCGTCGGCGATCGCTCCTGGTTCCAGTCGCAGTAGAACATGACTGCCCGGAATCTCCTGAGTATGGAACCACAAATCATATTCGGTCGCGGTTCGGAACGTGAGCTGATCGTTCTGTCGGTTGTTGCGTCCGATCAGCAGTTCAAACCCGCTAGGCGTTGTGTAGCGGTGCGGCTGGATTTCGGAGTCTTGCTGGGCGACGGCTTTACGATATTCGGAGCCTTCGAGGTAGCCTTCTTGAACCAGTTCATCGCGGATTTCTTCCAGTCCTTTCAGGTCGTCTGGGGTTTCGTATTTTTCAAACTGAGCGATCGCGGTTTCGATCTCTTCTAAATAAGAGATTTCTGCTTGTACGGTTTCGAGTAGGGGTTCGATCGCGGCGCGAGTTCGCTTTAATTTCTGGTGCTGCTTGTAAAGGGCTTGAGCGTTGAGAACAGCGTTTTTCTCAGGATCGAGCGGAATGGTGACAGGCTCTTCTGTCTCGAAATCAGCAAGCTCGATCGATTTCATTCCCGGTTCCCACTGGTGCAGGTTTGCCATCAGGAGATCGGCTTGCTGCTTGGCTTGATCAGCGCGATCGGAGCGATCTAATCGACTTTCAAACCCTGCCGCTTTCGTTCGCAGTTTACCGAGAACGTTGTTTAACTTTTGGGTGATTTGATGGCGAAGTTGAGTAAATTCCTGCTGGTTGAGTTGATCGCGGTAATAGCGATCGATCATTTGCTGCACGCCAATTTGATCGTGTCCCCAAACCACCGTGTAGCCCTGCGGTGTAAAGCCAGAATGGAATTGATCGGCGTCGATCGCTTTTAACCAAAACTGCCAGCACTCGAATAAGCGTTGCCATTCTGGGCCTGTGAGAGTATCGGTCGATCGATCTGGATCAAGGTCTGCTGCTTGCAACATCGATAGAACGAGCGCAGAACTTAACCCGCGATAGGACTTCACTAGATTTTTGCGAATTGCGCCCGGAACAAGACTAATGCGCGAACGCCATCGATCGATTGCTTCTGCTGAGTTTGGAGCCGGATCGAGTCGAGGGGGGGGAAGTTCATACGGTTGACCCGTTTGAATTGGGCGCACACTTGACTGATTAGAACTGACCTGATGCGCTGCGGTGACGATCGCGTTGTCTTGATTGACTAAAATTGCGTTGCTATATTGCCCCATGACTTCGAGATACAGATGCCACAAGGCAGGCTCGCCCGGACGATGGGCAAACTGAAGATCAATCGCTCTTTCCCAGGGTGAGACAGGCTCGATCGCAACGAGTGCTAATCCGCCTAACTGATGGCGTAACTGCTGACTAAAGGTGAAGGTATCTGGATCGCGTGGGGGCGGATCGCTGGAGTGAATTCGGGCGGCTTGGGGATGCCAAGACAACGTGAGCCAGCCGCGTTTTTTTAGGGTTCGTAAGGCTAATAGAACGGTGTAGCGATCACGCTGATAGGCTTGCTCAAATCGGGCGGGGAGCCATTGCGATCGTAGTTCTGCACAAATCGCCATCAGCGTTGTGTAATCAACTGGCTGCATTCTTTCACCTCTTCACTTCTCTCTATATTCGCAACTCTGGAGTTGAATGCGGGGGTTTAGGCACAAATTAGAGGGCGCAATCATCGATAATCATGAAATTGCGTGTTTGCCTCACTCGCTATCTAATGATTTTTTTCTTCCTGATTTTTCTGCTGCTGCGGCTTATCTTCTGGTTTACAGCGTTTCCAAATCCAGATGAGGCTTATTATTGGCTGTGGGGACAGCATTTAGATTGGTCTTATTATGATCATCCGCCTTTAGAAGCTTGGGTACAAGGCGTTTTTGCAACAATTTTTGGACGATCGACGTTTACGCTCAGGTTGCCAAATCTGTTCAGCAGCATTGCCTTCTTCTACACTTACTATTTAATTGTACGGTATCTCCACAAAGATTTGGATATTCGAGCTGTGGTGCTGTTTGTATTGGCATCGCCGCTCTATTTTATATTTCTAGGGTTTGCGTGGCACGATCATCTACTGATTACGTTTTCGTTAATTTCGGCATACTTATTTATCCGATTTCTCGATCGCTATCTTGCGGATGGACGCGGAGAAACTTGGCGATTGTATGGAAGCGCGATCGCGCTTTCGTTGGCGATACTTTCTAAATATAATGCGGTGTTTGTTGCGGTTGGTTTTTTCGCGACGTTGATTACCAATGCTCGATTGCGTTCGCTGTTTCGCGATCGACGACTTTATATTGCAATTGCGATCGCGTCAACTGCTCTGATTCCAATTTTGATTTGGAATTTTTCTAATGATTTTCAATCATTTCAATATTATGTTCAGCGTAGTGTAAATCCTGTTATTCCTGGAATTAAGATTGGTTCGTTTCTTGGATTTACTTTAGTTTCGTTTTTTGTAATTTCGCCTTTTTGCTGGATTGGGTTTTATCGCTTGTTGAAAACTCGCTTACCTGTTAATTCGATTTATCCGATCGTTGCATTTTGGGTATTTGCGATCTCATCGATCGTACTGACGATCATTTCTCTAATCTCAGCAGCATTGTATTACTGGAACATTACAGCCTATTTACTGCTATTTCCTTTGCTGCCGTTTGTACTCAAGAGACCAAACGCTCACGCCATCTATGGATTGATTATTTCAACGTTGCTAGTCATTCACTATACGGTGTTACCGCTTTCGGCGTTGATTAGCAAAGACGTTGATCCAGATTCGCGAATGTTGTTTGGTTGGCGAGAAGTTGCAGCGATCGTTCAGTCTGAATCTCAAGCGCTAAGCAATCCACTATTGATGACTTCTGACTATCGCTCTGCGTCAGCATTAGCTTATGAATTGAACAATCGGAATGTGATTGCAGTGAGCGATCGGATTGATCAGTTTGATTTTTGGTATCGCGACTCGAAACCTTTGCAGGGTAAAGATGCGGTGATTGTTTCGGATGATTGGTATCCGGCGGAATTGATGGTACTCTCGAAGTTCGATCGAACCTCCGAACCTGTGACTGTTTCAGTGAAGCGCTTCGGAGTTTGGATTAAAAACTACTACGTTCGCAAAGGTTATAACTTTAAGCCCTGATGGATTGTATTCACTTAACTGAAATTCGCGGCTATGGCTACACGGGCGCACTGCCAGAAGAACAGGTTTTAGGGCAGTGGTTTGAGGTGGATTTAACGCTTTGGTTGGATTTGGCAACGGCGGGGGAGAGCGATCGACTAACCAATACTTTGAACTATTGCGATGCGATCGAAGTGACTCAGAGATTGATCAAAACATCGCGATTCAATTTGTTAGAGAAATTAGCCACTGAAATTGCACAAGCGGTCTTGCAATTTGATCAAGTCGCTCAAGTGCAAGTGAAGTTGACGAAACCTGCGGCTCCGATACCGGATTTTGGGGGGAAGATTACGATCGAGATTGTGAGAAAGAAGCGATGAGGGATTAAGATCGGACTGACCCCTAAGGCTTTCTCGTTCAATGAGCATTCAAGCGAAAGACTATCCCTTTGCTCAGGAATTTATCACGGATGCAGAAGGGCAAATTCGTAAGGTAGTGATCGATATTGCAGATTATCAAAAGTTGCTTGAAGTGCTAGAAGACGAAGGATTGTATCGCGCCATGATAGAAGCACAGCAGGAAATTCCCTTAAGTTTAGAGGAAGCACGCAGGGAAATGGCAGCAGAGTGAAGGTTGAATACTTGCCTAAGTTTCTGAAGGATTTGAAGGCGCTTAGAAGTAGTCCTGTGTTTGAGGCGATCGATTCTCTGGTGTTGGAGCAGATTCCGAATCTTGAAAGTTTTGATGAAATAGTAATCTGAGCAGACTCAAAGGATCTGACGATCGTTTCGGATTCGTGTCGGAGATTATCGCATCGGCTTATTTTTTGATGGGGAAACAGTGACGTTTGCGCGTGTATTGCATCGCAGCAACATTTACCGATATTTTCCTTAACCTAGCGCGATCGCATTTCAGGTTTTGGCAGGACTGCGATCGATTGCCCAAGCGCCAGCGATTTTTTCGCCACGCTTTTCTTTTTCGGCAAGTTCGAGGGTGATGCTTGACTGTTTTACCGCAAATCCTTCTACTTAACTCGCACTTCTAATCGCGATCGTGTTCCTGCTCTCCCAACTTAATTTCTCAATTCCAAAATTGATTTTTCAACTCCAAAATTGATTTCTCTAAAACCAGGTTTATTTCTCTAAAACAAAGATTGATTTCTTGATTCCTAGATTGATTTCTTGATTCCTAGATTGATTGCTTGACTCCCAAACTGATTTCTCTAAAATCAGATTTGTTTCTCTAAAACAAAGATGGGAATTCGAGTTCCTGTACCAATTTTCGCTTTATCGGGAATATTAAAGCTGCTATTCCAACCACACTAAAAAAGGAGAAAATGAATGGCAGGTGTCGATACGAGTAAGCGTCTACGAGATGCTGTGATTCAAGACGACGTAAAAGCCCTTCAAGGAGCCAAAGGCTTTAAAGATTACATTGCACTTCGCCCCGAAGCGAAAATTTCAACGCTATGTGATCTCGAAGAAAAGATGCGACTAGCACAAGAAGCCGAAATTCAGGCAAAAGCCTTATACCGGAGCGCCAGTGATGCTGCCCAGAAGCTTGAATGGGAATTTCACAATGCAGTCCTCAGCATGAAGAAATCAGTCCTAGCTCAATATGGCGCAGATGCAAATGAAATCGAAGCCATCGGCTACACCAGAAAATCAGACCGCAAGCGCCCACAGCGTCAAACTGCGGCTACCGCTACGCTCAAAAGATCCTAATTGAAAAGCGCGATCGCGCCCCCCGATCGTTTCATCTTGCACAATTGCACTCTCTCACGCTTCAACCAGTAGAGTTCTTTGTCTTTCCAATCTCACAGCGCTGCACAAAACGCTTGAATTCGCGTCCAGATACGATCGACCAAATCCCCCGCATCCGAGTCAAACCATTCAATCTCCGGCACTGCCCGAAACCAAGTTCGCTGCCGCTTTGCAAACTGCCGCGTATGCAACACTGTTAACTGCTCCGCCTCGCCGAGCGAAATCTCACCGCGTAAATACTGCCGCATCTCTGCATAACCCAAAGTATTTAACAGCGGCAACGCTTCACCATATTTTTTACACAACGTTTCGACTTCGGTGACAAATCCCATTTCAATCATCTGTCCGGTGCGTTTCGCGATCCGTTGCTCCAATCGATCGCTCTCCAATCCAATCTGCAAAATCGGAAACTTCGGCGGCTCTTCCCCCTGCTGCTCAGAAATCGGGCGACCCGTCACATAAAAGACTTCCAACGCTCTCAACGTCCGCACCTGATCATTGGCATGAATTCGACTTGCCGCGATCGCATCGACTTGCTGCAACATCGCATACAGCGTTTTTTGCCCTAACTGCTCAAGCTGCGATCGTAATTCTGGTTGCGGCGCAACTCTGGGAATTTTCATGCCGCGTGCGATCGCTTTAATATATAGACCCGTTCCACCAACGAGAAATTGCAGACCACCTCGATTCAAAATCTCTCGCGCCTGCATTTGATAATCCGCCACAGTGAGCGTCTCAATCGGATCGCAAATATCAATCAAATAATGTGGCACTCGATTTTGCTCTTGCAGCGTCGGTTTTGCCGTTCCAATGGTAAACTCTCGGTACACTTGCCGCGAATCTGCGCTGAGAACGATCGACTCTAAGCGTTCGGCAAGTTCGATCGCGACTCCTGATTTCCCCGTTGCCGTGGCTCCAGCAATTATAATAAGTACAGGCGTATTGTTAAATATTCTTGATTCATTCTGAAAATTTTGAGTCAAAATAGACCGATCCATCCCACTTTCAAAATTCGCCTGAAATCGCGCTCAAACCGCTTATAAGGCTTTTGTGCTATAATTTTGGAAGAATTTGCCTTCTCAAGTTCAGTTTGCTCTTCAGCTTGATTTTATCCCGCACTTCTGCTACACCTCGCCCTAAAGAACGCTTCCTATGACGACAAACTACGATGCCCAACAGATCCAAGTCCTCGAAGGTCTTGAAGCCGTGCGGAAACGTCCCGGTATGTATATCGGCAGCACTGGCCCTCGTGGATTGCATCACCTTGTTTACGAGGTTGTTGACAACTCGGTCGATGAAGCACTCGCGGGCTATTGCAAAACGATCGACATCTCCATCAATGCCGATGGCTCCGTCAGCGTCACTGACGACGGACGCGGCATCCCAACTGGAATCGTTGCCAAAACTGGCAAGTCCGGTCTGGAAACTGTGCTGACAATTTTACACGCTGGCGGTAAGTTTGGCGGCGGCGGCTACAAGGTTTCTGGCGGTCTACATGGGGTCGGCGTTTCTGTCGTGAACGCGCTTTCAGAATGGGTCGAAGTCACCGTCTGGCGCGACAAGAAAGTTCACCTCCAGCGATTCGAGCGGGGTGCCGCAGTCGGTGAGATGAAGGTGGAACCATATCCCCAATCCCGAACAGGAACATCCGTGACATTTTTGCCGGATGCCACAATCTTTACTGAGACAACGAAGTTTGATTACACCACGCTTTCTGGACGCTTGCGAGAATTGGCGTACTTGAATGGCGGAGTCAAGATTACATTTAGCGATCGTCGTCCCGATTCCGAACGTGAAGAAACTTACTTCTACGAAGGTGGGATTCGGGAATACGTGAGCTACATGAACCGCGAGAAGCAACCGCTTCATGAAGAAGTGATCTTCGTTCAAGGTGAACGCAGCAACATTCAAGTTGAAGTAGCACTGCAATGGTGTGTAGATGCTTATACCGATAACATTATCGGATTTGCAAACAATATCCGCACCGTGGACGGTGGAACGCACCTAGAGGGATTAAAAGCAGTTCTAACGCGAACGCTAAATTCGATCGCCCGCAAACGCAACAAAATCAAAGAAAACGAATCCAACCTTGCAGGCGAGAACATCCGAGAAGGCTTAACGGCTGTGATTTCGGTAAAAGTTCCCGACCCAGAATTCGAGGGACAAACTAAGACAAAGTTAGGCAATACTGAAGTTCGCGGAATTGTCGATTCTCTGGTCGGTGAGGTGCTAACCGAGTATCTCGAATTTCGTCCGGGTGTGTGCGATGCCATCATCGAAAAAGCGGTGCAGGCGTTCAAAGCGGCAGAAGCGGCGCGTCATGCACGAGAAATGGTACGCCGTAAGTCGGTACTAGAGTCTTCCACGCTGCCCGGAAAGCTAGCAGATTGTGCCACACGCGATCCGAGTGAGTCAGAAATCTACATCGTAGAAGGGGATTCTGCGGGTGGAAGCGCCAAGCAAGGACGAGATCGACGGTTCCAAGCAATCTTGCCTTTACGCGGTAAGATTCTCAACATCGAGAAAACCGACGATGCCAAGATCTACAAGAATACTGAGATTCAAGCCCTGATCACGGCGTTAGGTTTGGGAATCAAAGGCGAGGAATTTGATGTCTCTCAGTTGCGTTATCACCGCATCATCATCATGACCGACGCGGACGTAGACGGAGCGCACATTAGAACTTTGTTGCTGACCTTCTTCTATCGTTATCAGCGCATGATGGTGGATCAAGGTTATGTTTACATTGCTTGTCCTCCGTTGTACAAAGTCGAGCGCGGACGCAATCATTACTACTGCTATAGTGAGCGCGATCTACAAGAACGCTTGTCGAGCTTCCCAGACAATGCCAGCTATCACATTCAGCGCTTCAAAGGGTTGGGTGAAATGATGCCGCAACAGCTTTGGGATACCACGATGAATCCCGAAAGTCGCACACTGAAGCGAGTCGAAATCGAAGATGCTGCCGAAGCCGATCGCATCTTTACGGTGCTGATGGGCGATCGTGTGGCTCCTCGCCGTGAGTTCATCGAAACCTACGGATCGAAGATGAATCTAACCGACCTCGATATCTAAACTCGATATCTAAAAAAACAGCAGACAGCAACTATCCTTACTGGCATCGGTTGCTGTCTGCTGTTTTAAGGTAGTGCGCGTTATCCAGAAGCTTTCAAGCTAGTACCTAGAATTAATCCGACGGAAGTCATGCAAAGGGAGAAGACATCGCAACGCTCGTAGCCAAGCGTTCTAAGCGAACATCTGACTCAAACACCATCTCTTCGGGTTTGTAGCGCATTGTGATCTTGTTGCCGCTTACTTTTAATACAGTCGAAAACTTGACCGATCGCTGATCAGGAATGGTAAAAAGCCGATCTTTTCCTCTCGATAACTCTCGCATAAACACATCAAGTTCTTTTTCGCGATTAGATGGACGTCGATAAAACGACTGCAACCGCCGCCACAGTTTAGGAAAGATCGGAGGCAATTCTGCAAGGTTAGGCGGAACATCAACTTGAAATCCCTCGGTTGAGCGATCGGCAGACCAGAGTCCTCGCTTTGCGGCTCGTGCCTTCTGAGTTGCAGCTACCATCTCATCGCGCAACTCCTTATAAAGCGTGTCATAAAACATCGGGTAGACATGACCCTCTTGGAGCAATCGATAATTGACGCTTTGACGCAGCAAGTCCGCGTCAAGTTCATTCCCTCTGCCGTCGTTGTCCCAATCTGGCGGATCGCCCGTAAAGACAAAACAAACAGGTCGTCCATTGCCATCCGCATTTCTAGATAGAATATATCCGGGCAATCCAGATTTATCGCCGCCGAGTAACTTGATATTCTGTTTCGTTGCGTCTGAAGAGAAGGGTCGAATCGCCGCTTTTTCGAGGGCATCAATTGCCTCGTATCGAAGCTGAACTTGCCCGCCACCCTTGAATTCGACTCTCCCCTCTAGCTTGTCAAATAATGTATCGTCCTCTGCCTGAAACCGAACCGAGTCGCCATCAGGCTCGCCACTGGTCGGATCAAACGTTCCTCTAATTAATACAAATGGCATAATCTTGACCTCATTGTTGAAGGTTCGATCGTTCAAGAAGGAATACAATCAGAGCGCATCTGATTTCGTGTAAAAAGCTTGAATGAATTGCACATCAAAGCAGTCACTTCTCAAGGCATCGATCCTAACAAGATACAGGCTGTCTGCTAGATGCGATCGTCGTCTGCCTAACAGTAAATCGCATCTAGCAGAGCAACTACGCCTCGACTAATTGATTCTCCTGCCGCAAACAAGCCTCAATGAATGGATCAATCTCTCCATTCATCACATCTTGTACCGCAGTTGTTTCTACATTGGTTCGCAGATCTTTCACCATCTGATACGGATGGAACACATAGTTGCGAATCTGCATTCCCCAAGCTGCCTCGACCATATCGCCCCTGATTTCAGCAATTTCTTTGGCGCGTTGTTCCTCGGCAATAATTAACAACTTGGCTTTAAGAATAGCCAGGGCTTTTTCTTTGTTTTGAAGCTGCGATCGCTCCTCAGTACAGCGCACCGCTAAACCCGTCGGTTTATGCACAATTCGCACCGCCGTTTCCACTTTGTTGACGTTTTGCCCCCCTTTACCGCCAGCGCGTGAAGTGGTGATTTCCAAGTCTTTCTCCGGAATGTCCAGTTGCACCGACAAATCAATCATCGGCATCACTTCCACTCCAGCAAAGCTGGTTTGCCGTTTATCGTTCGCGTTAAACGGGGAAATTCTCACTAAGCGGTGAGTGCCTTTCTCCATCTTGAGATAGCCGTAAGCATATCGCCCATCAATTTCAAGCGTCGCAGATTTGATTCCAGCTTCGTCGCCTTCGGACATTTCCATCAGGTGAACTTTGTAGCCATGCGCTTCGCCCCAGCGGGTATACATTCGCAGCAGCATTTCTGCCCAATCCTGAGCATCCGTTCCACCTGCACCTGCATTGATCGTTAGAACTGCGCCCTTGGTGTCGTAAGTTCCAGACAGCATCTGCTGGAGTTCCCACTGATCTAGATCGCGCTTTAGCTGATCGGTCTTGGCTTCGGCTTCTTCGAGCAGAGATTGATCAGATTCAAGTTCGAGAAGTTCGATCGTCGCTTCCGCATCTTCAAGATCTGATTTCCAGCGATCGAACTGTTCGAGGTGCGATTTGTATTCGTTTAATTCTTGTAGCGTGCTTTGGGCATTGGTTTGATCGTCCCAAAAATCAGGTTGAGACGCGACTTGTTCTAGGTCTTGAATTTTGGCGGTCAGGGCAGGAACGTCAAAGATAGTCCTGGGTTTTACCCAGGCGCGACGTGAGCAATTCGACATCCCGTTTGAGCGAGGCAGTATCCATACCGTTTGACACTAAGACAGCATTCTCGATTGTAGCGATTGGGGCGCAGATTCAACCGTCTTTCTCAGCAAAGTCGAGGCGATCGCTAACAATTGCTCTGGCTCGATCGGTTTCGCTAAATGTGCCTGAAAGCCTGCATTGATCGCGTGTTTCTGAGCAGTTTCACCCGCATAAGCCGTCAGCGCGATCGCAGGCAGCGCCATTGAGTGCGATCGAACTCGTCTGAGCAATTCATATCCGTCTAGCTCTGGCATTCCAATATCGCTCACCAGGAGATCAATTTTCAGGCTGCTCAATTTCTGCAGCGCTTCGGTCGCAGAAGTGGCAACGAAAACTGAGGCTCCTGCTGTTTCTAGCACGAAGGCGGCTAAGGCGTTGGAATCGCGATCGTCATCCACAACCAGAATGCGATAACCTTGCAGCGATTGCCCGATCGGATCTAGGGATGGCTCTGCGGAATTGACCACGCGATTGACGACAGGCAATTTCGCCGTAAAGGTTGCGCCTTGTCCTTCCCCTGCACTGTAAGCACTCACACTTCCACCATGTAATTCAGTCAAATACCGCACGATCGCTAAGCCTAATCCCAAGCCCCCAAACGATCGAGTCGAGGAGCCATCTTCCTGACGGAAATAGTCAAACACATACGGCAGAAACCTCGACTGAATGCCTTTTCCAGTGTCGCGCACTTGAATCTGAGCAAAGCCTTCTGACTCGGTGAGCGAGACAACGATCAAACCTTCTGCCGGAGTGAACTTTACGGCATTTGAAAGCAGATTCCAGACAATTTGCTGAAGTCGTCTAGCATCGCCGATCACAGGTTTTGCCGCATCAATCCGAGTTTCAATCTTCAAAGATTTTGCATCGGCTGCCAGTTGAACCGTTTCGATCGCAGCAGAAATTATCTCGCTTAGATCGACGGGTTCTTGCGCTAGATGCAGTTTTCCTTGCAAAATGCGCGACACATCGAGCAGATCGCCGATTAATTGGGTTTGCAGTTTGGCGTTACGTTCGATCGTTTCGAGCGCCTTTTGCGTTTGCGTTGCGTTACATTTACCCGATCGCAGCAAACTTACCCAGCCCAAAATCGGATTCAGGGGCGTTCGCAGTTCGTGAGATAACACCGCCAGAAATTCATCTTTGAGGCGATTCGCGCGGTCTGCTTCTTGGCGGGCAAGCTGTTCTTTCAGCAAAATTCGATCGCGCTCTTGTTCGAGCCGGACGCGCTTGGAAATATCCATCACCATGCCGCTCACTCGGGTCAATCTCCCGGACGCATCACCCTGAACCGTGCCTCGGTCTTCGACCCAAAGCATCCCTTGATTATCCGGACGAATTAACCGAAAGCGTGACACATAGTTTCCGCCATCCTGAGTGACAGCCGCTTTGAGAGCTGCAAGATGCTTGGGCAGATCTCCGGGATGAATCAGTGATCGCACCATTTGGCTTGTAGAAATCAAATTCTCAGGCGCAATGCCTAAAATCTCAGTGGCATTGTTCGATTGCACCACTTCATCGGTTTGAGCATCCCAAGACCACGCCACCATGCGACCCGCTGAAAGTGCACCTTTCAAGCGTTCTTCGCTTTGTCTCAGGGCAATCTCCGTTTGCTTTTGCTCAGTAATGTCTGAGATGAACGCCGAAATGCCTGCGGGGGTTGGATAAACCCGATGTTGGAACCAGCGATTCCAAGCCGGGTAGAAAAACTCAAATTCTGCGACCTCCTGATCTCGCATCGCTTGGCGGTAGCAATGATACAGTTCACTCCCCACCAGATCCGGGAACATCTCCCAAATACAGCGACCGAGAAAGGCATCTTGGGTCAAGCCAGTGAGATCCAGTGAGGCTTGGTTGTTGTACACATAGCGCCAGTCTTGATCGAGAACAATAAACCCATCTCGAATGCTTTGCAGAATGGTTTCAACTTGAGCCTGTGCAACTTCGGCTTGCGATCGCAGCAATCGTTCGCGATCGGTCGTTTCTTGCCGTAAGCGCGACAGTCGCAGCGCGGATTCCACTCGCGCCATCAGTTCCCGCGCCGAAAAGGGTTTAACTAAATAATCATCGGCTCCGGCTCCCAAGCCTTCGACGCGAGCTTCTTCACCTGCCCGTGCCGACAGCAGAATGATTGGAATATCCTGCGTTTCGGGGTGCGATCGCAATTCTCGTAGCAGTCCGAAGCCGTCTAAGTTCGGCATCATCACGTCACTCAGAATCAGATCAGGTGCAGAGCGGCGAATCCGATTGAGCGCGTCTCTGCCATCGATCGCGGTTTCAACCGAATAAAACTGAGTCAGTAAGCCTTTTAGATAGTCTCTGAGATCCGCATTGTCATCGACAACGAGAACGCGAACAGAACAACTCGAAGCCTCAGATTCAGAAATCGCAAAGCCATCATCTTCAATCTCGGTTTCGATAGTCCAGCGCAATGCTTCCTGCACAAACGCATCAACTCGAACAGGGGTGGATTGGGGAGGTTGATCTTCAACTTGTTCTTTGGGTAAATGAGCATAACCCAATGGGATCTCCACCGTAAAGGTTGTCCCGATACCCACTTGACTCGCTACCGAGATCGTCCCTCCATGCTGATCGACTAACTCTTTCACTAGCGCCAGTCCAATTCCTGAACCTTCATAACTGCGCGATCGCGTTCCACTCACCCGATGAAATCGCTCAAACAATTGTGGCAATGCTTCTGGGGAAATTCCTACACCCGTATCGCGAACGCTGAATACAATAGATTCACCCACGCGACGCAGCGACACTTCAATCTCACCCTCAAACGTAAACTTGAATGCGTTTGAGATCAGATTGAGGACAATCTTTTCCCACATTTCCCGATCGACATACACCCGATCCTCACCTTCGCAATTGATGGTAAACCGCAGTCCGCCGCGCTCGATCGTGGTGCGAAACACACTCGCTAATTCTGCGGTAAATGTGGAGAGTTCGATCGGTCGATACACCGCTTGCACTCGTCCTGCCTCAATGCGTGAGAAGTCAAGCAGTGTATTCACCAGTTTCAATAGTCTTAAGCCATTTCGATGCACCGTTTCTAATTGCGATCGATGTTCCCCTGAACTGGTGGTCAACACTTCCTCAAGCGGGTTCAACATCAAGGTCAAGGGGGTGCGAAACTCATGAGACACATTGCTGAAAAACTCGGTTTTGGCGCGATCGAGTTCGGCTAACGCTTCGGCTCGTTTTCGCTCCAATTCATACGAATCGGCATTGGCGATCGCGGTTTCGATATGCCCCGCTGCCATGCGGAAGAAATTACGGTAATCGTTATCGCATCGCCGCCCCGGATTAATTCCAACCACCAACAGCCCACTGAGAACTTTTTGCCCCGATGCCCACAGCGGTAAAACGATCGCCTGCTGAAGCGGAGTGGCTAACACTCCCACCGGAATCGCTTCAAATTGTTCCGCTAAATTCTCAATCCATTGCGGCTGACGCTGATTGATTACCGTGTCTAGCTGCCAGAACGAATCAGACTGAGCATCGATCGGCAGCGGAGGGGCTGTTTCTGTCTGCGCTTGTAGCACGGCACCCCCAGCCTCGATCGTGTAAATCGCAGCAAAGGGAATGTCCGCTAGATTATTTCCCAAAGTGTCGATTGTCGCTTGGCAAGCTTGAGCGATCGTTCTTGCTTTTCCTGCTTGTGCTGCTAAATCTCGCAGTGTTGCCAGTCGGCGTTCCCCGATTACGCGCTCAGTCGTCTCTGCAACCGCCGTAAACACGCCTTCGACCGCGCCTGCTTCAGACAAAATCGGGCTGTAAGAGTAGGTATAGTAAGCTTCTTCTAGATAGTCGGAGCGCAAAATTGGGATGAGCAAATCATCTGCCCAGGTTGCAATTCCCGTCTCTAATACGCTGTATAACTGCGGCCCAACAATATGCCAATTCTCAGAAAAAATGTCTTCTCCTGGACTCCCCAACGCTTTCGGGTGTCGATTTCCCAGCACTGCTCGCCAAGCATCGTTGTAGAGCAAAATTAATTCTGTGCCCCACCAAATCACCATCGGGAAGCGGGAGTTTAAACAAATACTCACCGCTGTCCGTAGATTTGACGACCACTGCTCGATCTCACCTAATGGGGTTTCTGCCCAGTTGTGCGATCGCATCAACTGCGCCATCTGGGTTTTTCCCGGAAAAATTCGAGCAGACAACTCAGAGCAAGATTCGGGGATCATCGTCGCTTTAACCTCTGTCCGCCTAGATCTCATGCTGACGATCCTCAGACGAATGATCGGCGGCGCGAATGTACCGGACTCTGATTATTATCCAAACAACGGTAGATCCCCCAAATCCGTCATAAGAGCGATTCTGAATTGAAAATAAAATTCGTAGAAAATACTTCTTGCCTGCTCTCCCGATTACAGAGTTTTTGGCTTAATCCCTCACACTGCAAATTTTTGCGATCGTCGCTCCGAAGTCATCCCCCGATCCCGTGTATTACCTCTGATAGCGCGATCGCCTGATTGCCGGTTTAATCAGGTTTCGGTGGAGCTAAATTCTAGCCCTGTCACGATCCCACTCTAGAAACCATAGAGATAGGATCAGGGATAGCTTGGAACCCTTCGAGTATGCGCTTCCGTCATGAATAAAAAACTCTATTCTCTTATGCGCTCTCCCCTAAAGCTGATCTCCTCGATCGCCCTAATTAGCGCCCTGTCGTTGATGACTGGTATCCCCCTGCTACAAGCCTCTGCCGCCCCCATACGCGCCACCACTGAACTGCTTGATTATGCCTACCCCAAGTCGCTGAATTGGCGAGTCCGGCGCGACCTCGCTCGACGCATCGGCATTCCAGCTAAAGATCTGCGCGTTACCGAAGCCCAGCGCCAAACCTGGAAAGATGGCTGTCTCGAACTGTCTGCCCCCGATGAGTTTTGTACTCAGCAATTAGTCGAAGGGTGGCGGATTGTGGTCGCGCATAGACAGCAACAATGGGTGTACCACACGGATGCTCAAGGACAATCGCTACGGCTAGAGTCGGGCGATCGTCCCCTGCCGCGCAACGTCATTTTTCGATCGCAGTCTTCCGGGGGATTTGCCGGACAGAATTATGAAACCGTGCTGTTCACAGATGGTAGGATGCAGCAGAAGATCACCTTCGTAGGGGGTAAAAATGCCCCTGTTCGTACTTGGCGCGTTTCGCCTGAGAAAGTTCAGCAGTTTCGTCAACTCCTAGAGCGCGAACAGTTTCAAAGCTTTAATCACAAAACTTATCCTGCCACCGCCGGAGCGGCTGACTTTTTTGTGGTGCGACTGAGTAGCCCGATGGGAACCGTCGAATACGCCGATGTCGCGCAAGACAAACTACCGCGATCGCTCAAAACCATCATTCAAGCCTGGAATTTATTACGGTAGAAGGATAGATTGAGCTTTTGTTAGTTTTCCTGGGGCTTCCGGGTACGTTTCCTAAAGACTTTTACACGGGATTCCGAGGAGTTGCATGAGGCGGGAATTGAACCCCAAGCTCAAGCTGTTAATCGTCGACGATGAGCCAGATAATCTCGACTTGCTTTACCGTACCTTCCGACGGAATTTCGAGGTGATTCGGGCAAAAAGCGCGATCGAGGCGCTCAAAGTTCTAGACCAGCAGGGCGAAGTCGCGATTATTATCTCAGATCAGCGAATGCCCGAAATGCTGGGGACTGAATTTCTCAGCCGTACCGCCGATCGCTTCCCCGATACGATCCGGATTGTACTGACAGGATATACCGATGTAGAGGATCTCGTTGATGCCATTAATTCGGGCAAAGTGTTCAAGTACATCACCAAGCCCTGGAAGCCTCAGCAACTTCAAGTCGTCGTCGAGCAAGCCGCAGAAACCTACCGCGTTCTCAAGCAGCGCACTGCCGATCTGCGCCGCGCGCTCCGTCGAGAATCTTCGTTTAATGCCATCACTACCGCCATCCGCGAATCCCTTGACTATCAAAACATGCTGCAAACGATCGTCGAAACGATCGGAATCACATTTGAAGCAACCTGCTGTATTTTGCATCCGGTTGAAGGCGATGTGTTTCGAGCGCACTCGGCAATGTACTGCACTGAGTATGTTGCCTATGACACCTGCCACGACGATCGCGGCTCCAAACTGGTGCAAGAGGTCTTTCGCGATCGAGCTGTACGGCTCGAAGACGAGAATTCGCCCCATCTCGTCTTACCGCTGGCTTATCAGCAGGAACTACTAGCGATTTTGTCGCTGCACCGAGCGATCGCAAAACCGATGTGGTCGAGCGAAGACATCGAACTGATTCAAGTCGTGGCAGAGCAAGCTGCCCTAGCGATTTCCCAAGCGCGGCTCTATCGCCGCACCCAACAGCAAGCTGAGCAAATTCGCGCCGAGTTAGCCGTTGCCCGTCAGATTCAAACGAACCTACTCCGGCAGACCTTACCAAGCTCAGACAAGCTAAAAGTGCAAGCCTGTTGCCACCCTGCCCGCGAGGTAGGAGGCGACTTTTTCGAGGTCTATCAGCATCCCCAAGGCGACCTGTGGTTAGCCGTGGGCGATGTTTCTGGCAAAGGCGTTCCTGCTGCTCTATTTATGGCAAGCGCCATTTCAGTGCTGCGGCGAGAACTGTCTCAGGAACCCCCCCCTGATCCTGATCAAGTGATGCGAAATTTGAATAGTATTCTTTCAGAAGATTTAATGGGAACAAATTGTTTCATCACAATGGTTTTAGCCAGATACACGCCTGGTACTCATCAGCTTGTCTACGCCAATGCGGGACATATCTACCCCGTGGTTTGGTCAAAGCGGACGATCGCATCAAATTGCGATCCAACTTATCTCAAAGTGCGAGGTGTCCCTCTGGGAATTTTACCAGACTGGAAAGCCGCCGCAGGACAGTTAACGCTAACGAGTGGCGAAGTGCTGTTGCTTACCAGTGACGGCATTACCGAAGCCACAATCCGATCGGACGATCCATCGAACCCCTCGATCGCGTCAGCCGGTGCAATGCTGTGCCAAACCGGACTTTGGAAGTTACTCCAACAAGCCGGAGAGCGCCTGGATCTCAAGCAGCTTCTAGCCCAAGTTCAAGCTCACAACTCAATTCAAGAAGACGACCAAACGATTCTCTCCCTGGAGGTTTTGTGACCATGCGAACTGAGCTTCATGTTCCAAGCGACTTAAAGTTTTTAGGGGTGGTTGAGCGGTGGCTGCTCGATACCTTGGAAGCTGAGATTGGCAATCAGGTAGATTGGTCGCGCCAGTCGAGTCGGCTTCGGTTGGCGCTCGTTGAAGCCTACTCGAACGTTGTGAGACACGCACACTACAACCGACCTGATCTGCCTGTGATTTTGCGTTTGGAGTTGAAGGGGCGGGATTTGGCGATCGAGATTTGGGATCACGGACAGGGGTATGACCTCTCGACTTATCTTGCACCCTCGCCCGAAGCGATGCAGGAGCATGGCTATGGCTGGCTGATTCTAAATCGGCTGATGGATCGAGTGGAATATCAGCTACAGGTGAATGGTCGCAACTGTTTGAGGCTGCAAGCAAATTTGATGGAAGACCATTCGACCCAGCACTCTCATTGTTCTTGAGGCAGTTGAAGGTCGATTTCTCCTTTGGTCGTAAACAGCGATTTCAGCACTTGGCGTACCGATCGGCTCCCCGCTTCATGCACCCAAATCAGCGGAATCAGTGCCGTAAACCTGACAACCGTAGATAACGCAAACAGTCCAGGCAGCCCCCCATACTGTACCAACTGAGCCAGAAATCCGCCTGCGGTCGTTCCCAAGGCACCACTCACTCCGGCGATCGCGGCTGCGAGTGCAAAATAAGTCGATTGATTCCGAACCGGGGCAATGCCCAGTTGAATATTGTTGTTGCAGAGGTCGATCGCTGCCCAAGTGCCCCCGCCGAGGATGTGCAGCAGCGGCAGCCACACCCAGAGCGATAACGCATCGGTTCCCGTCCCCAGCCAGAAGATCGGGGTCAACGCTACCAAAACACCAACGGTCAGCAGCAAAAATCGATTTCCCACACGATCGGCAAGTTTACCCCAGACGATCAGCATTAATAAGTTTGCTGCTGAAGAAAGACTGCTATAGATCGTCACCCAACTGACATCTAGCCCCAAGTTATCAAGCAGGTACAGGTTGAAAAACGGCGCACTCAGATTGACCGCAAACATCCAGGCGCTGAAGTAAATCAGAAATCGCACGAAGTTGGAGTCTTGCAGCACAGACGCGATCGGCGTTTCTGTGGATGTAGGTAAGGCTTTCTGCTGCTCTTGTGGATTCACGTCTTTCATAAACCACTGAAATCCGAGACTGATTAATCCCGCCACGATCCCAATTAGCAGAACGATGCCATAACCAACGATCGAACCTGCGCCAAACCGTGACACCACAAACCCTGCTAGCGGTACACAGAGCAAGCAGGTTAAATTCGCAGCACTATTCCGAATGCTGAAATACCGTCCGCGCAGCTTTTTCGGCACTAACGCCGCCAGCCAAGACACCCAAGCAGCACCGCCCAGCGCTCCCAGAAAGTGCGTAACCGTGAGAATTGCAAGCGTCCACAGCACCATTGCATCCTCAGTAATTTTGCCCCAGTGGAAGGCGGCGATCGCGACAAGCAAGAGCAGCCAAATCAGGCGCGATGGTGTATAGATGGCGAGACAGTAATGGTGGCGGCTGCGAGCGCGATCGCCTAGAATTGCCCCGATCGGCTGAATCAAGTTCGCCATCATTGGAATCGAGGCTGAGAGTCCAATTTCAACCGGACTGGCGTGAAGTTCCACCAGAAAGTTACTTAACAGAACGCCGCCTGCAATGTTAGAGAAAATGGTCGCAAACACGCCATCGATCGTCGAAGCGCGGAGGCTCGTTCGGATTTCGGCTTTGGAGAACTTCGATTCGGGCTGAGCCGCAAGCGAAAACACAGGCTCACTGCCTGTAATTGGCTCAGGGGATTCGATAATGTGGGTAGGAGAAGGTGTAATTGGCGCTAAATCCACTGCTGACCTCGTACAATCCATAACCTGCGTCGGGGCATACAAAACCTATCTCGACTATGATGTCACCTAATGTCTGATTGATCGTTCGAGAAAAATCGGGGGCGATCGTGTCAGAACATAACTTTCGTATAAGTATTTGTTACATCATCTAAAAAATACTCTGCCTCTAGGGACACATTTATGAATCCTGTAGATTTAGCTTTTACATCAGCGCTCGAACAAGCGCGTCTGATTCGGACAAAAGAGATCTCTCCAGTTGAACTCACGCAGCTTTACCTCGATCGCATCGCACAGCTTGATCCCCAGTTGGGCAGCTTCTACACCGTGACCGCAGAAGGCGCGATCGCCGATGCTCGATCCAAAGCTGAGCGCCTGTCAGAGCCAGAGTTACCGCCTTTTTTCGGAGTGCCGATCGGCATTAAGGATCTCAATCCAGTCGAGGGAGTTCCGTGTTCATATGGCTTGAAAGTTGCGCGGAACCAGATTGCAATGCAGGACGATCTCGTCGTCACCAGGCTCAAACAAGCAGGATTCATCATTCTAGGGAAGACTGCAACTTCTCAGCTTGCTTCCTTTCCTTACACTGAAGCGCCCGGATTTCCCCCCGCTCGCAATCCTTGGAATTTGGAGTATACGCCGGGTGGCTCAAGCGGTGGGTCGTCTGCGGCAGTTGCGGCGGGGCTTTGTGCGATCGCTCAGGGCAGCGATGGGGGTGGCTCAGTGCGAGGCCCGGCGGCGTGTTGTGGATTAGTTGGACTCAAACCTTCACGGGGTCGAATTTCGATGGCTCCGATCGGTGAGGCGCTCGGTGGATTTGCGGTGAATGGAGCTTTAGCGCACACGGTTGCAGATGCTGCCGCATTTTTGGATGTGACAGCCGGGTATGTCACAGGTGATCCATATTGGCTGCCTGATCCTGAGACTTCTTTTCTGGAGGCGACCCAGCGGCAACTTGAGCCGTTACGAATTGGATTAGTCGCTGAGATTGAGCCAATCGGTAAGGCTGATTCAACTTGTGTGCAAGCGGTCGAAAAAATCGCGCATCTGCTTGAAGCAATGGGGCATACGATCGAGCCTCTAACTCTCGATTTTGGCGAAATGATTGAGCCGTTTACGCTGATTTGGCGGACTCAGACGGATGTTGGAGTTCCGCCATTTCTATTAGAGAAGGTCAATCGCTGGCTGTGGTGGCGGGCGAAGTTCACGTCTGCGGGACGGTATGCGAAATCGCGCCAACAGCTTCAAATTTTTGCTCGTAAAGTGGTGGAATTGTGCGATCGCTTTGATGTACTACTGACTCCAACTTATATGTACCCGACCATCCGAGTTGGAGAATGGGCAAAGTTGAGTCCGGCAAGCACAATCGATCAAATCATCCGGTGGATTGCGCCTTGTCCCGCGTTTAACGTCACGGGTCAACCGGGCATTAGTATTCCAGCTGGATTTGATTCAAATGGAGTACCGATCGGGGTTCAGCTTGTGGGACGACCCGCAGATGAGGCGACAATTTTAGCCTTAGCTGCACAAATCGAGCAGGTACAGCCTTGGATCGGAATTCGACCTGCAATGGCGCAAATGTAATACCAATTTGATTCGTGATTGTTTTGATTCGTGATTGCTGCGTGTTATTGATCATCGCGTCTCCACCATTCACAAATGGAACGAATCGGTGATTTGCCCCTTTGTTTTTTAAGTTCTTTAAATTGGTATCATTCTCAACCCCTAACTAACCCCATTTTCAAAGCACGAATAATTGCCTGGGTGCGGCTCGTTACTTCCAATTTATGGAAAATTGCCGTTAAATGCGCCTTCACGGTTGCGATCGAAATGTATAGTTGAGATGCAATTTCATCATTAGAAGCCCCCTGCACTAACCAATACAGCACCTCTTGTTCGCGATCGGTTAAATGCAATTTTGCTTTGTTCTCTAGTGCTTTCCCGTTGTAAAACCAGAACATCTGAAAAAACCGAGTCGCCAACGCCGGAGAAAGATAAATCTGATCGTTCAAGACAGTTGTAATTGCACTAAACAATTCCGTTGCCAGTCCATCTTTAACCACATAGCCATTTGCGCCTGCTTGCATTGCTCGAAACACCCATTCCTCTTCCTGGTGTCCCGAAACGACTAGGATCTTCGATCGGTGTTCTAGCTTCGAGAGTTCCGTGAGCGTCGAAATTCCATTGCCCTGTGCTAATTCCATGTCGAGAAGAATCAAGCTTGGACGCTGCTCGGCTGCGAGTTGTACCGCCTGATCCGAGGAGGTCGCTTCAGCCACGACCGTAAATGTGCGGCCACCTTCAGGTGTGCCAGAGGCAGCGCAATGGCTGCTGTAAAACTGAAGCAGCGTTTGCAGCCCTTGACGGAATTTAGAGTCGTCGTCAACCAGTAACACAGGAACTTGAGCAGAAGAAAGCATGATGAACTCAAAAAATCAAATTCTAAAGGGCTGGGACGATCGAGAGCCTGGGTTGCTGGCGGGGTAAGGTCAACGAGAATTTCGCACCTCCGCTCGGTAAGTTGCTAGCCCAGATGCGCCCTTGATGCGCCTGAATGATTTTTTGAGCGATCGAGAGTCCTAGTCCAGTTCCTTCGGGGCGACGAGAATAAAACGGCGTGAAGACCTGCTCTAAATCAGCCTCAGAAAGTCCTGCACCTTGGTCTGAGACCTCAATCAGAATCTCCTGCTGCACGATCTGCCAGGTGCAGTGAATGGTGCTGCGATCGGGACTGAAGTAGATAGCGTTTGTGATCAGGTTATCGAACACTTGTTTAAGCTGCCACGCGTCTACATCGAGCAGCATTGGAGAGCGGGAATAGTGAACTGTAATTTGTTTTTCCGTTAACCAAGGCTGGAGCTGATTGATACTCCGGGTCAGAATTTGGCTTAAGTCGTGCGGCTCGATTCGTAGAGGTTTTTGCTGAGCCGATAGCTGCTTTAAGTGGCGATGAATGTCTTGAATCGAAGATTGAATTGACTCAAGATACGATCGCGCCTGCCGCTCCGGGACAGTCGATAACAGCATCTCCGTGTAGATCTGGATCAGTGCGATCGGGCTTTTAACTTGATGTTCGATTTGATGATTGTTGTGTTCAATTTGCTGTTGAGTTTGGCGTTGTCTATGCAATTCTCTTACGGTTGAAAGATGATGATTTAGAAGCGTTGCTGTGTTCTCAATAAACCGCTTTTGATCGGTTGTAAGCAGCTTTGTGGTTGCAATCAGAAGATATTCTGGTTTAGTTTGGCTCAGAGAACAGACATAAAATCGTCCCGGTGATTTGACCCGCACTTTTTTGAGACAGCCGATCGGGTTTTTTGTCCACCAAGCCTCTGAAGCCAGATAAGTCCGTGATTCAGCATCTAAAATCGACCAGCGCTCCCGCCCAAACACAAAAGATTGGCGCTTTGATTGATCCGGAGATTGGTAAACGAGGCGGATTCCAGCATCCGGCAGTTGTGAAAGCACTTGTCCGACTTGGAGCCGACAGAATACCTGGAGTGGAGAATCAGCAGAAATAGGTTCGATCGTCTGTGCGGAGGACATCGCGATCGCACGAGTAGAAACAGGGGGAACAACAGCTCGCATAACACTACACACACCAAAGGACCAGGAAAACACAAGCAAAAACGCGCCTGTTCAGGAAAGAAAACTGAATCAGTTGCAGCTTAAGCACATTGATAAAAAACCATACTTTCAGCCAATCTGATCACCGGAAATTCCTTAAACTTCCCTAAAATCTCCTGTACTATCTCAGTAGTTTCTCGGAGGGAGGGTGTGAGTTCCCACTCTATTTTGCAAAGACTAAATTTTGTCAGCGCATTTTCCTGGGGCTTCTGCCGTTTTCTATAGCGCTTCCGTTTAAGTTTCAACCGATGCCGTGTTTCAACTCCGACTAACGGCTAAGGCAAATTCTGTGGGACGATCGACTCGAAGTAGGGAAATCCGCACTCGCTGAGCGGCAAGCCTCACTGAACAAAATAGAGACGCAAAGCGCGATCGTCGCGCACAATAAAGAGCATTCCATCTTCTAAGAACACTGGACGAGGCTTATGACGACGATCTTAGAGCAGGGAAATATTTCAATTCATACTGAGAATATTTTCCCGATCATCAAAAAGTGGCTGTACTCGGATCACGAGATTTTCTTACGTGAATTAGTTTCTAACGCAGTGGATGCGCTTCAGAAGCTCAGCATGGTGTCTCGCTCTGGTGAGTTTTCTGGGGAGTTGGGGGAGTCGGAGATTGTAATTACGATCGACAAGCCCAACAAAGCGCTGTCGATTTCAGATACTGGGATCGGGATGACTGCGGATGAGGTGAAGAAGTACATCAACCAAGTTGCGTTCTCCAGCGCAGAAGAGTTTGTCGAGAAGTACAAAGCCAGCAGTGATCAGCAAATTATCGGTCACTTTGGTCTTGGCTTTTATTCGTCGTTCATGGTGGCGCAACAGGTTGAAATCGATACGCTGTCGTACAAAGAAGGAGCGCAGGCGGTTCATTGGAAATGTGATGGTTCCACTGAATTTAGTCTTTCAGATTCACAGCGCACAGCGCGAGGTACAACAGTTAAGCTAACGCTACAGGATGAGGAATTAGAATACCTGGAGCCGCATCGGATTCGTCAGTTAGTGAAGACCTACTGCGATTTTCTACCATTTCCGATTAAGTTAGAAGTTCTGGCAGCCGAAGGTCAAGAAATGACCGCGCCAGAGCAAATCAACCGTCAGAAAGCACCCTGGAAAGAATCCCCCAGCAATCTAACGAAAGAGGACTATTTAGAGTTTTACCGCTATCTCTATCCGTTCCAAGAAGATCCACTGCTTTGGGTACATCTCAACACGGATTATCCATTTGTGGTGAATGGCATTCTCTACTTCCCCAAGCTCAAGCCGGATGTTGATGTGACCAAAGGACAGATCAAGCTGTTCTGTAATCAGGTGTTTGTCAGTGATAACTGTGAGGAAGTTGTCCCGCGATTTTTGCTGCCGTTGCAAGGGGTGATTGATAGTGTTGACATTCCGCTGAATGTGTCTCGTAGCTTTTTGCAGAACGATCGCACGGTTCGTCGCATTGCAGACTACATTGCCAAGAAAGTGGGCGATCGGCTGAAGGAACTGTATCGCGACGATCGAGAAGCTTACATTCGTAGTTGGCAAGATTTAGGTACGTTTGTTAAGTTCGGCTCTCTCAACGATGACAAGTTCAAAAAGCAAGTTGAGGACACTCTGATCTATCGCACAACATTCAGCGGTGATGATCAACCGAAAGTTGAAGTGCAAACGCAGGAAGGGGATGTTTGGCAAGAGACTGCATCTAGCAACGCGGTAGACGGAAAAACCTACACGACATTGAAGGAGTATCTGGAGCGCAACAAAGAGCGGCATGAGAATCGAGTGTTCTACTGTACTGATGAAGTGACACAAGCAACATATGTTCAGTTGCACACTAGTCAGGGCTTAGAAGTGCTGTTCATGGATTCATTCATCGATAGTCACTTTGTCAGCTTCTTAGAACGGGAATACTCGCACATCAAGTTCTCGCGGGTTGATGCGGAACTTGATGAGACGCTGATTGACAAAGACAAGTCCGAGATTGTTGATCCGAACACGAATCAGACGCGTAGTGAACAGATTAAAACGCTGTTCCAGACCGCATTAGGCAAGCCGAAGCTAACGATTCGCACGGAAGCACTCAAAGGAGATGCAGCCGCTCCTCCTGCAATGGTTCTGTTACCAGAGCATCTACGCCGAATGCAGGAAATGAGCGCATTGTTGCAGCAACAAGCGATCGAGTTCCCCGAAGAACATATTCTGCTGGTGAACACTTCGCACCCAATGATTCAGAATTTGATCGGTCTGAGCCAAGGTGCGATTGTTACGGGGTCTTCGAGTTCTCCATCGGCTGAGCTTGCAAACATGATTTGTCACCATGTGTATGACTTAGCATTGATGGCACAAAAGGGCTTTAATGCTGATGGAATGAAAGCGTTTGTTGAGCGATCGAATCAAGTGCTGACGAAGTTAACCGATCGTGCTCTAAGCTAGTGACTGTTCGTTAAACAAAGCCCACTGAGGAGATTATTCTTCTCAGTGGGCTTTGTTATTAGGTAATGCTCATCAATACCTCAATCAAGGTTTGATTCTGTTCATCGGTTCCAACTGTAATTCTAAGCTTGTCATCTAATCCAGGTTGTTTGAAGTACCGAACTAAGATTCCACGCTCTTTTAATGCTAGATAAATCTGTTCTGCATTGTTCTGCGGTTGAGTGAGAAGAAAGTTCGTTTGAGAGTTACAGACCTTCCAGCCAAGGTTTTTAAGATCGATCGCTAACTTCGCTCTAGATTGTTTCACCTTCTCTGCACATTCATTTTTATAGTTCTGATCGCGCATTGCAGCAGTTCCGACCAATGTTGCGATCGCATCAATGTTGTAACTATCTTTGATCTTGAACAATCCGCTTAATAGATGAGGTTGTGCGATCGCAAATCCAAGCCGCAATCCTGCAAGAGAATACCCTTTCGAGAGCGTCCGCAGAATCAATACATTCTCAAACTCACGCACTAACGGTAAAGCGGTTTCTTCAGCGAAATCAACATACGCTTCATCAACCACTAAGACACCTGTTAATTGTGCGGCAAGCTGTCTTAGATCGGATAGTGCAACACTATGACCTGAAGGGCTGTTCGGTGATGCAATGAAGGTAATTGCACCTTGAGCCGCGATTAGTTCATCTATCGGGAATTCGTAGCGATCGCCATACGGAATCTCAACGCGATCGGCAACCTGCATCTCAACCAAAGCCCGATACAGAACATAAGTTGGCATTGGATAAACTACTTTGCGTCCAGGTTCCGCACAAGCCCGCACAATCACATTCAAAAGATCATCACTTCCGTTGCCAACCATGATCCAATCTTTCGGAATGCCTAATGCTTCGCTGGTCGCTTGTCTAAAATCGTTAGCATACGGGTCTGGATAGCGTCTGAGCCATTCGGGATCGAGAGAGCGCAGAACTGCGATCGTATCTGGTGATGGTGGATAAGGATTCTCGTTCGTATTGAGCTTAATGATCGGAGTTCCAGGTTTGGGTTGCTCGCCGGGAATATATCCGGTCATGGCATCAACGCTAGCTCGAAAGAAAGAAGGCATAATGATTTGCGCGATCGACATTTCTCAGCTTAGCGGTTTAAGTCGCTGGAGCAGACCATTCGCAGAAGACATCAATGCCAATGTGGAGGATGTAGAGCGCGATCGCGGTTGCAATGGCGGAATCGATCGGCAGGGGAACACCGGAAAGATTGACGAGGATAGTAATGATTTGTGAGGAGACAAAGTTAAATTAGAGTTGCCAGTATAAAAATCTGCTTGAACGCATGACTAAAGTTATCAATCAACACTATGTTCCTCAGTCGTATCTGAAAAATTTTAGTTCTGATAGAACTCAGATTTTTGTTTTCGACAAGTTCAAACAGCACAGCTTCATTAGCAATGTTAGAAATGTTGCCAGTGAGCGATTTTTCTATGATTTTCCGCAAAGGGTAACTCAGCCGGAAGATGTACAAGTAATTGAACGATTCTTTTCAGAATTGGAAGCAAGGCAGGACAGGTTTTTGCGCCATCTTCAACGTAAGATCAATGGTATTTTTGCTCTTCGGCTTAATCCCGTCACAATCGGCAAGACTTATACATTTAATGTGCTCACGCTTGATCAGAAAGAGGATTTAGCTCTCATAGCTGCAATTCAACTTCTTAGAACCAAAGAGTTTAGGAAGTTTATTGTTGAGATGCATCAAGCAACACAAGATTTAAGAGATCACGTTTTAGAAAAAGGCGTTCTTGATCATCTTGATCAGTTTAAGGAACTGCACGCAGTTCAGATTTCCGAAGAGTTTGCAGAAGCATTTAAGTCTCTAGTTCTGGAAGAGTGTGCTGCAAATTTAGCCAATCTGTATAGCGAGGGTCTAGCTGTACTACATGCTAAAGCTATTCTTGATTACGCTAAAGCTATTCTAGAAATTCTACGTAACCATATTTTTATTATTGGTATAAACGATACAACACAGCCATTATTTACATCAGATCATCCGGTTGTTCGCCGTCCTTATCTTGCCTCTAGCGGTCTTGATTCCGAAGGAATTGAAGTCAATTTTCCTATCAATAGCAAGGCAATTGTAATTATGAGAGACAAGAAGTATTTTCATAGGTATGCAGATAGGGAAAGTAAACTTTTTCCACTTACTTTGGAAGATATCGAGCACTACAATATGATGCAAGTCTGTGAGAGTAATCGATTTGTTTTCTGCGGTGAAGATAAGTTTGAGTTAATTAGAGCAATTTGTAGAGATCGACCAGAAGTATGCTCAGAGAGTAGAAATCGAATCCAAGTTAGAAGAGTTGAATCAACTTTCAATACAAGAGAGTTTTAACATATTGTAGTTGAATAGCAGAGCGGTGGCACTAAACCGCAGGCTAACAACGCCCGTGAACCCGACTGTTGAGAGGTTATTGGTTGAGTCCGAAAGTCTATTCGCGACGGGTTACGGGCATCGTTGGGCAGAGTCGCCGAAAAACTGAGAGAGCTTAAACAGCCCGGAACACTACCAGCAAGTCCTGCAAATCAAATTCAACGATCGCTACTCCCAAGCCCGCACCTATCACTGCTTAGGATCACTTGCAGAAGCAGAAGAACAGTATGCAGAGGCAAGAGCAAATTATCAGTAGGCGCTAGAGAGATACATCGAGTTTGGCGATGACTATTGGGGGAATATCGTCCGTGAAGTAATTGATCGCTTATCAGATTGAATGCGATCAGAGGGTTGAGAACTGCGATCGCCCCCTACTCATGAGTAGCAATTTCTGAAATCAAACCGACCAGTCTTCAGCTTGTAGTTCAGTGATTCGTTCAAAATCTGAGAGATTGCGAGTTAGAACGATCGCCTTCTGACTAATTGCGATCGCTGCAATCATTGTTGCTGAATGTCCCTCACCCAAAATCCCGCTCTTTGGGGAGCGGGATTTTTGATCTAACTCCCTTCCCCCACAGGAGAAGGGTTAGAGATGAGGGCGGTTCGGGAGATCAGGTCAAACATTACCGGGTTAATCGCTTTTAACCTGCTCGCTTGCGCTTCGCGTAGCGAACCAATTCAGAGCAAAAGGGAATTTACAACCCCTGCAAGCTAGTGGATTCCATCTGCTGTAGGATAGCGTCAAGATTTGCTACTGCAGCAAGATCGCCACGAGTGCGCGCGAGATCCCGTGCTTGGCGAATATAATCTCTGCTTTCCATCTTCCGTCCTTGCTGGAATAGCACAATACCCATGTTGAAGTATGCCTCAGGAGCGTCTGGCATAACACGAATCACTTCAGCAAATGCAGCCTTTGCTCCATCCAGATCACCCTGTTCAGTCAGGAATACGCCGCGATCGAACTCATTTTGAATTGCCACAATATCGTTCGCATCACTGATTGCTCCAAACCCTGAGGTCGTGCTTTGATGCATCTGATCAATTGACTCTATACCCGTTTGGTCAGGTGCAAGGGTAGAACCAAGGTTTGTTGACGTTCCCGCTGTCATTGTGGGATAGGTGTCTTCAATAATTCCCGCCTGACCATAGGGTTGGTCGGGCATCACATCCTGTCCCATGTTTGAAGTTGTGCCAATATTGCTGGTTGAGCTAGCGGTATCTTGAGTTGCCCGTTGAACAGAATCTGCCACATTAGAAGCCGATGACTGAACACTCTCAGACACGCCTTCCATAGCCTGTGTCATTTTAGGTTGAGCATCTTGCGCTGCACCCTTAACCGATTGAGCCGCTTCCTGAACACTCTCAGACACGCTGTCCATAGCCTGTGTCATTTTGGGTTGAGCATCTTGCGCTGCACCCTTAACCGATTGAGCGACTCCTTGCACTGAATCTGCAACACTGGCAGCAGATGATTGAATGCTCTCAGCCGTTTTGTGAACAGCCTGCTTAACCTCAGGTCGAACATCTTCGATCGTCCCTCGGACTGAATCAACTGTCTCAATCACTGAAGGACGGCTCTCCTCGATCGTTTCTGTCACCGCATGAATCGTTTCGGTTACAGCAGGACGAGCCTCATCAATTGTTTCTCGAACTGAGTCGATCGCGCCTACAACCGAAGGCTGTGCTGCTTCAATGTTGTGTCGCACTGCATCGACTGTACCGATCACAGAGGGTTTGATATCCTCGACCGTCTGTTTTACTTCATTGACCACTTCACCGATCGTGGCATCAACACCTGATGCTGCTTCCCGTCCAACATTAGCACCCGCAACACCACCAACCACTGCACCAACAGCAGCCCCTAAGCGTCCGCCAACTAAGCGACCAATGATGGCTCCAGCTAACCCTCCACTTACAGTTCCCAGACCCGTTGCCACTGTTTGAACTGGGTCTCGTGCTTGTGGCACCTCATTCACCTCATTCAAAGAGGATTGATTTTCATTCTGCTGATTGAACTCTATGCTGCTATCCGACATATTCTTTCTCCCTCGACTGATTTGTTAAAACTTCTTCTAATCGTTGCTATATCACAACCATAGCGACTGTTCTAAGGTTTTTACTCGACTTAAAGGGAGAGGTTAGAGATGAGTTTTTAACGAATTGAATTGCACTTGAGCAGGGGACTTTATTACCTAAAGCAGAATTTTTTACAGCCTTCACATTCTGCAAAGGATGGTTATGGGAATATTGCCGTGAAGCAATCAATCGATTATCAGATTGAATGCGATCAGAGGGTTGAGAACTGCGATCGCCTAATTTATCTTTGCGATCGTGGAACCGACACCAGCGATCGCGGAATCGAGCAAGGCTCCGTTTCAGTGTTCTACGCAGTGCGATCCAAGATCAGATCAATCAGATCAATCCGCAAAAGCGTCCGCTCAGTATTCTACGCAGTCAGATCAACCCGCTTATCGATTGAAGCCTTGATCTGGGGCATCGTTTCTGTGTTTCCCGCAGTAAGATTTACGATCAATGTGATCGTAACAACACTCCAAAGATCAAAAGGCTTGTTCCATACAACTGCTGAATCGTTTACGATCGAAGAAGACACCCACTCTGACCTATGAAATTCCTGTTAATAGCCTTAGTCAAAGGCTACCGAGTCGCCATCTCTCCACTCATGATGCCGACTTGTCGATTTCATCCCACTTGTTCTCGATATGCGATCGAAGCCCTCGAAACTCACGGCGCACTCAAAGGCACTTGGCTAGCAGCGGGGCGAATTTGTCGCTGTCATCCGTTCAATCCTGGCGGGTATGATCCTGTTCCGAAAAAAGACGCATGAAAGCTTATCAGACTGTTGCGATCGCAGAATGCAATGAGCCCTTAGTCGAAATTCCTGACCAGTTTGCGCGGGTCACGCCACATCCCTACGCAAAGTTGGGCGCACCGTATGGGGAGAAATCACCGTTCTTTGTTAGAGAGGAAATTCTCGATCGCTTACTTATTGCCGATGCTCACCTTCAGCATCTTCAACCCGGATGGAAGATTCAGATTTTTGATGCGTATCGTCCGGTCGCAGTCCAGCAATTTATGGTGGATCACACGCTGAAAGAACTGGTCAACGCAAACGGATTGAGTTTAGAAACGCTATCCACAACACAGCGAGAAGAATTTCAGCAACAGGTCTATCAATTCTGGGCAATGCCAAATTTAGATCCGGCAACTCCGCCGCCGCATAGTACCGGAGCCGCGATCGATGTCACTTTAATCGATGAAGCCGGAAGCGCGATCGACATGGGATCAGAAATTGATGAAATCTCAGAGCGATCGTTTCCGAATCACTTTGCAAACTCTGATTTACCGTATCATCGACATCGAGAAATTTTGGCAAATAGCATGATCTCCGCAGGATTTAAGCGCCACTGGAATGAATGGTGGCACTTTTCCTACGGAGATCAGATTTGGGCATGGCTCACGAATCAAGACAATCCGGGAGCCAATGCGATCGCCAAATACGGCAGGATTTAAGCCTCGATTTTCACCGAGAGAATGCGATCGTTGCCGCGAATCGCATTGACAATATCCATATCGCTCGTCTTACCAAACACCGTATGAACGCCGTCTAAATGCGACTGCGGTGAATGGCAGATGAAAAATTGACTACCGCCTGTGTTCCGTCCTGCATGAGCCATCGATAAGCTTCCAGCTTCATGCTTATTCGGATTAATTTCGCAGTTAATTTTGTAGCCGGGGCCTCCGGTTCCGGGCATTCCTGATGCTCCGTCACGGGTGTTCGGACAGCCGCCCTGAATCATAAAATTCGGAATCACCCGATGAAATTTCAAGCCATCGTAAAATCCTTTGTTTGCTAAATCAACAAAATTCTTTACGGTATTCGGCGCATCTTGATCAAACAACTCAAGATGAATGGTGCCTTTGTCCGTTTCCATGATTGCGCGTGTCATGATTGCGCTCCCTTATATTTTCAGCTTTTCCATCCTATCAAGGTCTTCACAATTGCATCACTGATGTTTGATGCGATCGTCCTAACTCTGAGGCGCACGCACCATTCCCGCCCCCACATCAAACGGGTCGAAATCCGCAGCAATTCCCTCTGAGGTGGCATTCCCAACAACACGCGCCATTAATTCCAGTGAGTTCAGCCGCCCGCTCCGCTTGAGTTTTTCTGCCCACAGTGCAGCCACCCCTGCCACATGCGGAGCCGCCATACTCGTACCATTCATCGCCACCAATCCACCGCCCGCTTTTGCCGACAGCACTTGTACACCAGGCCCTGAAAGATTGGCTCCGGTGTTTGAGAAGGGAGCGATCGTCAACCCAGACGTACCACGACCCAGCGCCGCGACCGAAATAATTCCCTCAGCAACCGCTGGAGGTGCAACCGCAATTTCCCAGTCTTTATTGACTTGGCGACGGCTTTCATTCCCGGCAGCAGCAACCAAAACCGCAGCCTGGGAAAACGAAGCGCGAGCACTGGCAAGCGCAGCTAAGCTTTGGAACAATTGAACATTAGCGCGGTAGCCTTCTAAGGCACGCGAGGTCGCCAGTTCTGTCGGTAAGCCTTGCTTGACAAAGTATTGTACAAAGCCAGGAAAATCAATGCCGAGCGACATCGAAATCACGTTCGCACCATTATCGAGTGCCCATAAAACTGCATCCGCAATTTGATCACTAGAGCCACCTTGCTCACCGATCACTTTTCCAATTAACGCTTTGTTGACTCCGGGTGCAACGCCAATCCGAATATCATCAACAGTGCGACCAAAGATCGTTCCGGCGCAGTGGGTTCCATGGCCGTCTTTATCGCCATCTCCCTCCCCGGTAAAGTCTTGTTGAATAATCTCAACACCCGCAAATGCAGCATGAGTCGCATCGATGCCGCTATCGAGAACGGCAACAACAATGCCATCTCCAGTAAAAGGTGAGGTGTCTGCTCCCACTGCCTGAACCCCCCAGGTTAATTGGGATGCAGTGGTCTCTGCTGAGCCTTCTGCTAGCCCTTCGACTTCTACAGGGCGAATTAGCTTCATTGGCATCGCAGGCGCGATCGCAACGACATCGGGATCGCGATTGAGCGAAGCGATTTCACTGCGTTCGATATCATACGTGCTAATTTGTGCGCTGGGAAAAGCAGCTTCTGCCGGATTGGATTGACCGGGGAACGCGGCGGGGCCTGCAAACAAATCACGGGTGGTCGATCGCAGGTTTCTTAGAACAATGTGTTTCGTTTTCATGAGTTGCAAGTAATAACGGACGAAGATGATTGCAATGGCTTTATTTCAAGCCAAAGCCTTAAAACACTATCCTCGACAAATCTAGATAGAAGTTTCTTGCATAATATTTCTTCGTCCGGCGATGAAGCACAAAACTTTAAAACTCTAAAAATCCACACCACGCTTCAGGTCAACTCCTCTCTCGGCATAGTGTTTGTGACACACCATTTCTGAGTGAACGGTTGCGAGGTCAAAATAAGCAGGCGGATTTTTACAGCGACCTGTGATCACAATCTCCGTATCGCGAGGTTTTCGTAACAAGGCTTGAACGATCGGTTCTTCCGGCAGCAGTTCTAAATCCACAGTCGGATTAAGTTCATCGAGAATAATCGTTTTGTACAATCCCGACGCGATCGCAGCTCGCGCAATCTCCCAAGCCCGTTCGGCTTCGACATAATCGAGTTCTTGTTGTTGACCGCGCCAGACGATCGCATCTCGCCCCGATCGCTGATGATCGACTAAGTTCGGATAACTCTGACGCAGTGCGTTAATGGCTGCATCTTCGGTATAACCCGCTCCACCTTTGAGCCACTGCATGATCAGGACTCGATGCGATTTATCTTGGCTGATTCCTTTACCGATCGCTTGCAGAGCTTTACCGAGTGCGCTGGTAGATTTACCTTTTCCTGCCCCGGTGTAGATTTCGATTCCTGCAATTCCTTCTTCTTTGGCAACGTGGTAATGCGGCTTCATTTCGGAGTGCAAATCCGCAATATCAATCAAAGCTTGGGGCGCAGCGCGACCCGTGACAATCACTTCCATGTGATCCGGTTTGTGCTTCAGCGTTCGCACCACTTCATCCACCGGAAGCAATCCTAAATCTAAAACCGGATTCAGTTCATCCATCACCACGACCGAGTAAAGCCCGGATGCGATCGCGCCCTTTGCCACGTCCCAGCCGCGCTGAGCTTCCTGTCGATCGAACTTGGTAATCTCGTCGGCTCCAAAAAATTCTCCGCGTCCGGTACGAACCTGGTCGATTAGATGTGGGAAAGCGCGTTGCAAAGCTTGAATCGAAGCATCTTCGTCATAAGTGCGTCCCGGCCCCTTGAGAAATCGCAGCAGTAAAACGCGAGTTTGGGACGCATATTGAATGCCCAACCCAATCGATCGCAGCACCACACCGAGCGCTGCTTGAGATTTCCCTTTACCCGCCCCATCGTAGATGTGAATCTGTCCGGTCATGCGTTCTGATCGCGCTTGTGCGGTGCGGATACCAACGCCTGCTCTAGTCATATCAATCGCCGTTTCTAAATGCAGATTTACTCTAACAGGTTTATCGAGGATGAAACATCGATCGTTGATGAGATTGATAAAGCACTCTGATGCAAAGTGGCTTGAAATATAAACTTCGCTCAACTTAAAGTGGGAGCAGTCTCAAATTCAAGGAGCACCAGAATGCAGGATTCGGTTAAGCCCTCGTTTACCCCATTAAATGAAACTGATCGCTGGTTTACCAATTTCAGCCGAAGCCATGTTGTGAAGGCATTGGAAACGGTTCAAGATTTGATTGTGGTTTCGCTGTGCCTCGGATTGTTCTGCGTGATGGTGATTCAGTTAAGAGCAATGTTCATTTCATTGCTGCCACCGTTGAACTTTCATGATGTTACTGCTGACATTTTGTTTTTGCTGATTCTGGTCGAATTGTTTCGATTATTAATTATCTATTTGCAAGAGCAACGGATTTCGATCGGGGTTGCGGTCGAGGTGGCGATCGTCTCTGTTCTACGAGAAGTGCTGGTGCGAGGAATTCTAGAAGTACATTGGACTCAAGTTCTTGCCACCTGTTCGTTTTTGATGGCGTTGGCATTCTTATTAATCGTGCGAGTTTGGTTGCCGCCAACCTTTAAGGGAATTGACCCTGAGAAGCGGTTCTCTGCACATCATCAAGAATTGGAAACTATCTCGTTGAATGGCAACGGACATCATCACTAGAAATGCTCAGCAGGCTCAGCAGAGGTTTGAAAGGCGATATGCTATGGAAGCTTTCAGACCCCTGCAAAACTATGACTGAAACGCCTCCCCTTCATACACTCGATCCGTTAAATCGGTTTTCCGATCGCGCTACCGATTACCAAAAATATCGTCCGAGTTATCCCACAGCTGCGATCGACAAAATTCTCTCCAACCTTGGTGATCCAACTCAACTGATCGCCGCAGATATCGGTGCAGGAACCGGAATTTCAGCAAGATTACTCAGCGATCGTGGTTTATTCGTCTGGGGAATTGAACCCAATACCGCAATGAGCGCTCAGACAGAACCCTACCCACGAGTAGAATTTCGCCAAGCCACCGCAGAAAACACTGGACTACCCGATCAATCGGTCAATTTAGTCACTTGCTTTCAATCGTTCCATTGGTTTGAACCAGAGCGAACCTTTCAGGAATTTCGCCGCATTCTTAAACCAAGTGGGCGACTGGCATTAGTTTGGAATACACGCGATCGTAGCGATCCATTTACTCAGGAATACGGCGAATTATTACGGCAAGCCTCGAACAAGCATCCGGCGATTGATCGTATGGAAACGCTTCCAGAGAATTCAGATTTCTCCGCTTTCGAGGAACATCGTTTTACGTTAGAACACGCACTCGATTTGCCTGCATTAATTGGTAACGCAAAAAGCCGATCGTATGTTCCAAGTTCAGGAGAACTGCTCGAGCGACTGTTACAAAATCTCGAAGCGTTGTATCACCGCAATGCAGATGCTCAGGGCCTAGTCTATGTGAAGTATCAAACAAAAGTCTTCATTGCAGGAGCGTAACAGATGGGATTGCGGTTAGAACAAATTGTGCCTTGGGGTCGATCGCGCTCCGAGTACATTCAAATGTTTGACCTTACTGAAGCTGATCTTCAGGACAAAATTCTCGACTGCGGTAGTGGGCCTGCAAGCTTTAATGCTGAGATGACAGCATTGGGCTATTCCGTAACGTCGTGCGATCCGATTTATCAATTCTCAGCCGAGCAGATTCAACAACGAATTGATGAGACCTACGAAACTATTCTCGGTAAAGTCCAAGCAACACGGGAAAAATTCATCTGGACAACCTTCCGCTCGCCTCAAGAAATGGTACAGACCCGTATGACTTCAATGCGGCACTTTCTAGCCGATTTTCCCCTTGGATTACAGCAGGAGCGATATCAAACTCATGAACTTCCTAATCTTCCCTTTGAAAATAACCAATTCAATTTAGCGTTGTGTTCTCACTTGCTATTTCTATACTCCGATCAATTAAACTTAGAATTTCATTTAGCATCGATTCTCGAAATGTGTCGCGTGTCGCCCGAAGTGAGAGTTTTTCCATTGCTGCTCAACATGACAGGTGAAACTTCTCCATTTCTCGAACCCGTCATGCAAGCGTTGAAAGAGCAAGGTTATACCGTTAATTTACGGCAGGTTCCCTATGAGTTCCAGCGTGGCGGTAATCAGATGCTTCAAATTAAAACGTCGTAGAAATCGCTTGCACCGGACAGGTCGGAATACACTGTTCGCAAACAATACAGCGCGATCGCGTGAACGATAACCGAAACGATTGCGGATCAAGCGTGAGCGCCTCGGTCGGACACACGCCCGTACACAAGCCGCAATCAACGCAAACATCCTCATCGATCGTAATTTCGCGGCTGGCGAACGAAACATGAATATCCTGCGATCGCATCCAATCGATCGACGCATCAAGCTGATCAATATCGCCTGACAATTCCACGACCAATTTACCCACCTGATTTGGAGCAACCTGAGCGCGAATGATATTGGCTGCGACATTGAAATCTTTTGCTAGTCGGTAGGTGACTGGCATCTGAACAGAGCGCTTGGGAAAGGTGAGTGTAACTCGTTTTTTCACGGCTTAAAGGCTGACTTTCCTCCATTCTATAGATGAAATTTCTGATCAGGCTGCCTCTCATCAATCAACACCGCAGTATTACGGATGAGTTCCATGAAGATTTCATGAAGTCTTTTGCGAACTCTCCGTAATTCCGACAGAATGATCGAGGCATCGAACACACAGCATTTACCTAAACTCTAAACGACTGAATCGCTCAATCAGGGACAACTGCCGCTTCACCTGAATTGGAGTAAGTTTGCATGACTACATCCGCACAAATGACCCGACTCACGATCGCCCTTGTCGCCGCGAGTCTGACCACGATCACGGCTTCAAAGTCCAACGCTGCGATCGTAACGATCGACAATTCTGGCTCCTGGATCAACGGCGCGAACACCTTAGAGAATCAAGGCTTTAATCTCATTCAAGTTCCGAATGGTAATGAAGGTTTAGGCAGCGACTTATCGACCCTGAGTTCACCCTTGGGCAACATTGAGTTCAGCCCCAGCGTTAACAAACGGCAAGTTGGCAACCCTGAGCCTGAAAAAAGATGGCGGACTTGGAGTAATAACTATCAAGGCGAAGTGTATTTTACAAATGGCGCACTGACGCTTGACCTCAAATTGCCGAACCTCGTTGCATTCGACTTCTATGCTCAACCGGACACGTTCTTCCTTGAGCCACAGTTCCAAAGACCCTACAGGATTTCCGCGATCGCTCAAAGTGGCGAAACTTCTGATGTGCTGAGTCAACTGGTCAACGGCAACAGCGGTGCCCAGTATTTTGGCTTCTATTCAGACGATCCGCTTGATCCGATTCAGTCGATTCAGATTACCTCAGAGCAGGGATCAGGCGGATTCGCGATCGGTCAACTCCGTGGCGCGAGCGCTACCGCTACCGTCCCCACTCCCTTACTTTTACCGGGAATCATCGGACTCGGCTTAGGGTTATGGCGAAAGGCGCGGAGCCAGAATCAGCAGAATTAAGCGATCAACCGCAACGGCTCAGTAACTTCAGGGTCAGTCTGGGAACTCTGAGAAAGACGATTGCACCACGGTTGCCTTTCTCCTTGTATGCTCCCAGTCCTGATTATTGAAGACGATCGATTAATGCGTAAGCTGCTGAAAAAACTGCTTCAGCCGGAAGGGTTTGAAGTGGTTGAAGCCACTACCGGAGAAGAAGGATTAGCCCTGATTTCAGCCGTTCGCCCTGCTTTGATCCTCTGTGACTGGCGCTTACCGGGAATTGATGGACTGTCTATTTGTCGCACGTTGAAGTCAAGACCAGAATGGGCAGACATCTACTTCATTTTGCTAACTGCTCATAGTACCCCTGAATCCCACGTCAAAGCGCTCGATAGTGGAGCCGATGATTTTCTCGCCAAGCCAATTCAGCTTAAAGAACTCAGTGCTAGACTTCGAGCAGGTTTAAGAGTCTATCGAGCCTTTCAGGAGCAGCGTAGACTCGCTCAAGAATTATCGCTTCAGCAACAACAACTAGAATCAGAAATTGCAGAGGCAGCCGAATATGTCCGATCGCTGCTCCCCGCTCCAATGGATGAACGAGTGATCGCACGATCACAGTTTCTTCCTTCTCGACAGTTAGGTGGCGATTGTTTCGACTATCACTGGCTAGATTCTGACTTTCTCGCCATGTACTTGCTGGATGTGTCTGGACATGGGTTAGGTGCTGCTTTAGTCTCTGTTTCGATTCAAAACATTCTCCGCGCTCAGATTCTTCCTGGAATTAATTTTTATCAGCCTGGACTGGTGCTAACTGCGCTGAATGAAGCGTTTGCATTAGAGCAACAAACAAACTGGTTGACCGAAACCTCCAGCGATCGCTACTTTACAATTTGGTATGGAGTTTACAGCTATTCCAAGCGCCTCTTGATGTATTCTTGCGCTGGACATCCTCCTGCTGTGGTGTTATCGGGTTGCTCTCCAAATCATCGGATCGATCGCCTTCGGACTCCCGGAACACCGATCGGGATGTTTCCAGACGCAAAATACAAAACTCACTTTTTCAAAGTTGAGCCAGAGAGTACACTTTATTTGTTTAGCGATGGCATCTATGAAGTCCGGCAACCAGACGGAGCAATGTGGACTTTAAATGAATTTATTGATTTACTCGATCGCTGCCACCATTCTGAAGACTTAGATAACCCCAAGAAAATCATTCAAGCCGTGAGATGCTTGAATCAAAATCACGACTTTGAGGATGATTGTTCTCTTTTGCAAATTAAGCTTTGATAGCTTAGTAAAGCAAGAATTTTATTGATCCAGACTATTGCACAAGCGATGATGCACCGGGAAAATTATTCAAAAATTATTCAGCTGTATGCTTCTGCTGATAGAACTCGGATTGACTAGAGAAAATGGGGAAAAACTGAATCACATCTGCAAGTTCTAGCAGCATTCTAATTTCCTGCTTGACTGCACAGAGCGACAGCCGACCATGCGCCGCTCTTACGGCTTTTAACGCACTAATTAACGCACCCAAACCAGAACTATCCATAAATGCAGCTTGCTCAAAATCGATTAAAACGTCACTCGTTCCGGCTGCAATCAAATCAAGAATCTCTTGTCTAAACTGCTTGGCTTGAGAGTGACCTAGAATGCCACAAACTTTAATCACTTTCACAGGATGATACATCGCGGCTCACCTAAGTAATCGATAAATGGATAAAGCGCTGCTTAATTAAATCAGCACCCTACACCATAAAGCCCTGATAATCCCAAAATTTCTTTACGTGAAATTTCAGATCTTTCGTGCTTGTGTCTAATTAGAAGCGGGGGAATTCCGTATTTTCAACCTGTCTGAATTGGCGAATTGATCATTTTCGTATTCGTTAATTTCTATCAATATCATTGCTAAAGATTGACTATTTTGTTGTATTTCGCTGTGAACAGGGGAATTTTTTAGAAGGACATCAGGGCATTGATCGTAAGCCAATTATCGCGGAGCATTCGGTTTACCATGACGATCGAATTGAGCAAAAGCAGAATATTACCGATCGCAGCGACATTACCACTCTGCTATCAGTTAAGGATTGATTTAGACAGAGCCTAAGCGATTTCGTCTAAACAGCTTTCAAACTTCATTGCCTAATGTTTTATTTGAGGTCAACATGATCCAGCATTCTCCGACCCACTTCTCAACAGTACAAACGGAAGAAGCTTGCATAATGAAATTGCCTCCTCTGTTAACTGTCGTCGAAGCGGTTGCATTCCGCGCTCTTTGTCGAGAATTAATCGAGGCAGAGCCTGCACCCAAAAAAATCGTTCTTGACTTCGCTGAAACAATGTTTATCGATAGTAGTGCGATCGGTGCATTAGTGAGGTGTCTCAAAGCTTGCCAAGCTCATCAAATTGAGCTAGTTTTGCACAGTGTAAAGCCTGAGATTCTATCAGTTTTGGTGCTTGCAGACCTTGATCGACATTTCACCATTGAGGCTAAAGCTGTCGAATTAGAACCCCCTGCTAGCCCCACGATCGCGCCAACGCATCCCTCGATTCAGTCGAGGACAAAGCGTGCGCTCGACATTGTTGGCGCGATCGTGGGGCTAGGAATTACGGCGCTAGTGTTTGTTCCGATTGCGATCGCGATTAAACTGGATAGTCCAGGTTCAATTTTGTTTTCTCAAACGCGCTGTGGTCATTTAGGTAGACGCTTTCAGGTGTGGAAGTTTCGATCGATGGTTAGCGATGCAGAACAATTAAAAGCTCAGGTCGAAAATCAAAATGAAGGGGCATTCTTTAAAAATGCAAATGATCCACGGATTACTAGAGTCGGACGATTTCTTCGTAAGACTAGCCTGGATGAACTGCCACAGTTTTGGAATGTTTTACACGGCGAAATGAGTTTAGTCGGAACTCGTCCACCCTTACCCGAAGAAGTGGAACACTATGAAATTCCGAGCTGGCAACGCCTAGATGTGAAGCCCGGAATTACCGGAGAGTGGCAAGTGCATGGTCGATCGAAGATTCGCAATTTTGAGGAAGTGATTGAACTCGATTTGCGCTATCAACAACGCTGGAGTTTGAAGTATGATCTACAGCTATTGCTCAAAACGATCGTTGTATTGTTGAACAAAGATAGCGCATTTTAACGACTTTAGGAGCGATCGGAGATGAGCGGTCTTACAGAAATAGAAGATGTGATTCACTTCGATCGATTGGTCGTTCAGACAGATTTAAGAGCGATCGCCCAGATCTTAACGTGGTTTGAAGCATTTCAGAAAGCTCCTGTCTCTCAGGCAGTTTGGTTACAGGGGCAAATTGCTTTAGTCGAAGCCTTTACCAACGCAGTTCGCCACGCTCATGAACTGTTACCAAGACAGACTCCGATCACTCTAGAAGCAGGAATTTGTGTTGATCGACTGGAAATTAGAGTTTGGGATCAAGGAGCGCCGTTTAATTTAGCACAGTTAATCGATCGAGTTGAGCAAGACTATCCTGAGCCGCTAGAACATGAGGCACATTGGGGTGCAGCTTTGTTTAAGAAGCTCCAAGACCAGCATCGCTGGAACATTGAATATCACTGTCTGAACGAAGGTCGCAATTGTTTACGCTTGGTCAAGTTTTGCTAGCAGAATTCGGTTTAAAGCGCTTCTGGATCAATGCCGAGCGATCGTAGCCGTTCCGCCATTTGGTGCGCCCGTTGTTCTGCTTGCTCTGCCCGTTGGCGCTCTTGTGCTAATTGCTGCTCCGCCTGTTCTGCTCGTTGGCGCTCTTGATCAAGCAGTTGATTAATTTCAGCAAACGAGAAAAAGGAGATTCCGTCAGGTCGAAACAGGTGCAGTTCTGCACCTAATTCAAACCGGATTCCCAATCGAGGGCTAACCCAGCCCAACATCGATTCAATCCGATCGAGCATTCCATCTTCCGACCGTATCCATCCTTCTAATCGGATGCGATCAGGATCATAGACATAGTATTCCTCAACACCATAGCTGTGATAAAACAGCAGCTTTCGCTCCATTTCGCGTTGCGTGTTGCCCGGAGATAATACTTCAAAGACAACTTGAGGCGGAATGTTATTTTCTTTCCATTGTTGATAAGAGCCGCGATCGCCCTTTGGTCTACCAAACACAACCATTGCATCAGGGGCGGTACTCAGCCTATTGTTGCCTTCAACCGGATACCACAATAAATCGCCTGCAACAAATACATCAGCATTATCTGCAAACAACCATTCTAGATTCTGCTCAATCACTACAATCCAGCGAAATTGTTTGGTGTTGTCTGCCATTGGTTTGCCGTCAGTTTCCGGGTAAAACACATCGCTCTTGTTCGACTGCTGAGTCACCATAAAGCGGAATTTCCTGCAATGCTGAACGTTTTCTTAACTATAGTACAGTTGATTCATTTTTTCAGTGAGCCTTGAGAAATGCCAAAATAGATCGCACTGAATGGAAGACGAAACAGTATGGTAAGTGAAGTTAAAGCGATCGCAGGTTGCGGAATTCCCGTGGTTGGAAACGACATTGACACCGATCGCATTATTCCAGCTCGATTTTTGCGTTGCGTCACGTTCGATGGATTAGGCGAACAAGTATTTGCGGACGATCGCGCTCAGCTTAAAGGAGAGCATCCTTTTGATTTGCCACAATATCAAGCAGCCACGATTCTGATTGTGAATGGAAATTTTGGCTGTGGATCGAGTCGGGAACACGCGCCGCAAGCGATCGCAAAATGGGGCATTCAAGCGATCGTCGGTGAGAGTTTTGCAGAAATCTTTTTTGGCAACTGTGTTGCGATTGGAATTCCCTGCGTGACTGCTGATCCTAGTGTGACAAGCCAGCTTCAAACGCTAGTAGCAAATGATCCACAGGCTGAGGTGACGATCGATCTAGATCAAATGCAAGTGCGGTGTGGATCATTTATGGCTGCAATTTCGATGCCTACAGGCGCACATCAAATGCTGACTTCGGGTACATGGGATGCTTGCGGTCAATTAGTCGCACAAGCAGAACAAGTCCGCGCCACCGCAGCAAAGTTACCTTATGTTGCTTGGAGCCGCTAGTCCTCTACCAAGTTGTGAAGGGATGCTTTGTGAGATTGGAATTGTAGTAGCGCGGATCATGTGAAACATCTTCCCCGATCCAGTCTGGAAGGTCGATCGCTTGATCCGCATTTCTCAGTTCAACTTCTGCAATGATTAATCCGTGATTTTCTCCTAAAAATTCATCGACTTCCCAAATCAAGCCGTTTAGCTCAATTTTGTGGCGGTACTTTTCGATGAGAGGAGCCTTGCACAAAGTATCTAACATTTGTGCCGCATCGCTCACAGGAATCTCATACTCAAACTCAGCGCGAGAGATGCCTTGACTCATTCCTTTAATCGTGATGAAACCCCGATCGTTCACCACACGAATTCTCACCGTACTTTCGACAGTGGGAATGTAGCCTTGTCGGTACAGTTCACCCGGAGCGAGATCTCGCCATCGATCGCCTTTAACTAAAAACTTGCGCTCAATTTCAACACCCATAGCCTTATTCCTCTTGCTGCAAAAATGCATCGACTTCTGCACCTGTCGGCTGAGCATCAATCGCCCCTGCCCGTGTTGTGGTTAATGCTCCTGCTGCACTCGCATATCGCACAATGCGATCGGCATCTTGATTTACTTCCGTAAGTTGATGTTGACAAAGTTGATGAACAAATCCAGCTAAGAAGCTATCGCCTGCTCCGGTTGTATCTTCAACGGCGATCGAAAATGCTGGAACCTTGCCTTCTTTCTGGCTCAAACCGTAAGCACAACCTTTCTCGCCTGCTGTGACTAGCACTCCTTCTAAGCTTTCAACTCGATGAGCAATCACACCCGGATCGGTAGTCTCAAACAACCATTCTGCTTCTTCTTCTGCAAGCTTTAGATAGTCTGCTCGCTTGATTAATTCATGAATCATTCTAGGTGCGATCGTCTGATCATTCCAGAACACAGGCCGCCAGTTTACATCAAGTACAACTTTGACAAAGAACTGTTCAGATAGTTGAAGTGCGCGTTCGATCGCGGCTCGGCTCTCCGGATAAGCTAGTAGTAAAGTTCCAATCACCAAGTAATCTGCGTGCTGAAATAGCTCCGTTGGAATTTGATTGGCTTGTAGATGAGTGTCTGCAAATTCAGTTGTGTCTCGCTGCTCTCCAAAGGCAACGAAGCTACGATCGCCCGTTTCTGATCTTAAAACTAAAACGGTGCGTGTCGGTGCGGAATGCGTTTGAATTCCGGTGGTATCGACTCCGATCGTATGAAGCAATTCGACCAGCGATCGACCCTGTTCATCCTCGCCCACGCAGCCTACAAAGGCGCTGGATGTGCCCAATTTGGTCAACGCGCAGGCAACATTCGCGGGAGCGCCACCAGGGTAAGAAGTCCAGGAAGTAACCGATTCAAGCGGCAGTCCAGGTTGATTAGAAATGCAGTCGAATAGAATTTCGCCTAAGCAAATCACGCGAGGGTGCATTACAGTTTTACTGGTAGTGTGTCTTCTATTAGTGTATTTGCCCCTGCTGTCTCGAAACCTAAAGAAATCACGATGTCTTTACCTCCCGGAAATTTTGGATTGCCCGTCATCGGTGAAACGCTGTCGTTCCTCTTTGATCCGCAGTTTGTTGAGAAACGCTACCGCAAGTATGGCGTGGTATTCAAATCGCATATTCTTGGTAAGCCTGCTGTATTTATGATGGGAGCGGAAGCGGTCGAGTTTCTGCTTTCAACGGGATTTGAAAACTTCTCTTGGCGGGATGGCTATCCGGAGACGTTTCATAAATTGCTGGGTCGATCGCTGTTTGCCCAAGAGGGTGAAGAACATCGGAGAAATCGTCGGTTGATCATGCCTGCGTTTCATGGTGCAGCCCTAGCGCGGTATTTTGAAACAATGGATAAACTGATCTGTAAATACTTAGTCAAATGGGAGCAAAAACAAGAATTCAAATGGTTTGAGGAATTCAAGCAGTTAACGTTTGAGATTGCAAGTCAAATCTTCTTAGGCATTGATTCGAGCGATGAAGCAAAACGCTTTAGTGATCTGTTTGCCACACTCACTGATGGCTTTTTCTCCTTTCCAAGCTTGCCAGGAAGCCGATTCCACAAATCAGTGAAAGCGCGTGATCAAATTTTGGTGCATTTGGATCAGGTGATCGATCGCCGCCGCCAGCACCCAACCGATGATGCTTTAAGCTTGCTGATCCAGGCAGAAGATGAGAGTGGCGATCGTCTCAGCACCGAAGAAATCCGGGTTCAGGCTTTGCTGCTTTTATTTGCTGGACATGAAACCACAACCGCAATGTTAACTTGGTTAGTTCTAGAACTTGCGCGACATCCTGAAGTGTTAGAAAAAGCACGATCGGAGCAACAACACTTCGATTCTTCGATCACTTTAGACCAACTCAGCAAAATGCCTTACCTAGATCAAGTCCTGAATGAAGTAGAGCGATTACATCCTCCGATCGCGGGTGGCTTTCGTGGTGTAATCAAACCATTTGAATTTGCAGGTTATCAAATTCCTCAAGGCTGGATGGCGCAGTATTCGATTTTGTTCACGCATCGATTACCGGAACTGTATCCGAATCCAGAGAAGTTTGATGTCGATCGCTGGAAAGATACGAAGCAAAAGCCTTTTAGTTTAATCGGTTTCGGTGGCGGTTCTCGCATCTGCATCGGCCTTGCCTTTGCCAAACTCGAAATGAAGTTGATCGCGGCTCATCTCTTGCGAAGCTACGCTTGGGATCTCTTACCCAATCAAAGCCTTAAGCCTGTGATTATTCCAACTCGCCGCCCCAAAGACGGCTTGAAGGTCAGGTTTCAATCGATTTCGCGGCTTGACTGATCTGATCGCACCTGCTCAAACGGATGCTGTAATTCGTCCCGCGCTTCCTCGACAAAAATCATCACCTGAACTGCACCATAACGATCACGAATCCCCCCTTCAATCTGTTCCGCAATCCAATCCCTTGCACCCAAAAACTCTGGATGCACCATCACCCGCATCTCAACAAACACCTGCCGCCCCACAATTCCCCGCGATCGCACCCCATAACAGTGCGTCACACCTTGCACCTGGCGCACAATCTGCCCAATCGCTTCAGGCGCAATCGCGACTTGGCGCATCATTAAGGGTAATTGCCAATTCAGCACCCGCCAGCAGCTTACTCCGGCTGTAATTACCATTGAGATCGTCAACACTGGATCAAGCCACACATACCCGCGCCAAATTCCCAACAGTCCCACTAATAGAAGAATAGTTAACCAAGCATCTTGCAGAATGTGACGGGCATTCAACTTCAAAATCGAACTATCAAACGATCGCGAAACCTTACGCTCAAACAACGCAAGCCCCACACTGGCTAAAAATACAACCGCCAACAATCCAATCACTGACAATCGCATCTGCACTGGAGGCAATGTTCTTAACGCTGAATCCGCCGCGAGTTGGTCGATCGCTACCCCAAACAAGCTTAAGCCTGCAAACCCCAACAATGCGACCAGCAATAACGCTAATCCTGCCTCTAAGCGCCCATGCCCCCAAACCTCGCGCCCCGATTGCCGGTTTGGAGTCGAAAGCGCAATCAGACCCAAAACCGTACTGAATCCAGCAATTACGGTGTGAAGCGACTCTGCAACGATCGACAGCGATCGTGTCGCCCACGCCGCTCCCACTTTCACCACCAGCATCAGCAGCGTTAGCCAAAGCGTCACCAGCAAAATCCGGCGACTAATTCTTTTCTGATTGACTTCAGCCATAAAGCGTTCCGAGGTAGGAGGATGATGGAAGCTGAAATCCTTCACCCTGAATCAAGTTATGCAGCACTCTGAAATTCGATTACTGGTTTTAGACATCGACGGGACGATCGCAGGCAAATCTAATCATATCCGTGAACCTGTCTTAGAGACGATCGCTGCCGCACAGAAACGCGGCGTACAAGTGGCGATCGCTACGGGACGGATGTATCGTTCTGCACTCCGATTTCACCAAGCAGTAGGCTCAACCTTACCCCTGATCGCTTACCAAGGCGCATGGATACAAGATCCCATGACTCAGCAGATTTTACGCCGCTGGTCAGTACCGAGAGCGCAACTGTCAGAACTCCTCGACTATTTTGAGCAGCCCAAATTGCGTGAACTTTTGTCGATTCACTTTTATATCAATGATGATTTGTACGTCCGCGCGATGACTCCTGAAACGATCGCTTACGTCGAACGCAGTGGAATCACACCGATCGTCGTGGGCGACTTGCGATCGACGCTCCAGATGGAAACGACAAAAGTGCTGGCGCTGAGTGACGATATTGCGCTAATCGACTCGCTGCTTGGCTCTTTGCAGAAACAGTACACGCCCGCTGAACTCTATCTTACGAAGTCAGTCGCGACCTTTTTCGAGGCAACCAATCCAGCGGCAAATAAAGGCGCAGCAGTGAAATACCTGGCTGAAGAGTTGCTGAATCTCAAACCTGAGAACGTCATGGCGATCGGCGATAACTTCAACGACCTCGAAATGATTCAGTATGCGGGAATCGGGATCGCGATGGGGAATGCACCAGAAGCAGTGCAGCAGATCGCTCAATGGGTTGCGCCGCCTGTAGAAGTAGATGGGGTTGCGATCGCACTCGAAAAATTCTTGCTTTAAAATCAGAAAGGGCACCGACGACTGGCCGTGTTTCGTCTCGGTGCCCTTAGCTGGTTCGCTCCTCACACTCCAATACTATAGGTGGGTTTCATAGGTTTGTCACCCTTTGGCTGATAAAAATTCTTTATGGCGATTTTGTGACATTGGTGTGACATTCGATCTCAACTTGTGCTGCCGAATCTTAAAGGGTTTCCGGTGCTAACACGCCCAATCCTTGCTCTAAAAGCTGTTTCAAAAGCCAATGGGTAATCATTACTAAAGCTAATCGACATTGCGCGATTTCACAGTCAACTGTGCTGTACTTTACAATTTGGCAGTGTTGGTAAAACGCTTGAAAGGCTTGGCTAAGGGCGATCGCAGCCTTCAAAACCGGTGCTTCCTCCCAGGTGTCCAGCGTTGTGACAATCTGCGCGGTGAGCGATCGCTCCTGTTGCAATAAAAGTTTTCCATCCCTCAACCAAATCGCTTCTTGACTAATCAGCACCTGTGAATCGACCAAGCGTAAAAGCGCCGCGCAGCGGGCATAGCTGTACTGACAGAAGAAAATCTCAGGATTTTTTGAAAGCGTTTGATTGGGTGCCGCATTCGACTGCCACTCAAGACCCTGAGACGAACAATGCTGTAGCACAACTTGCAGCCAAGCCGTGATCGCGATCGCTCCAAATTCAAATTCAAGTTGCCCTGCTTCAGTTGCCCTCACCGTAAGATCACGGAGAAGCTTCTTTTCAATCTCAGTTTTTGCAGAATCGAACGGCGACGATAGAAAGAAGTCAATAATTTGACCTGCAACTTGCTGAGTCGTTTGGATTGATCCTACACCCAATTGAAGCGCGATCGACGAGCGATATAGGGCGATCGCAGTTTGATTCCTAACCTGTTTCGGCACGCTCAATTGCTGAAAATGCTTGAAATTTGAGAGTTCTATCCCGAATTTCGAGTGCATAATTAGGGCGTTTTCTACTTCAACATCCGTCTTTTGGCAGATTACCTCGTATATTTTCAGAAGTAACAATGAGCGAAGCGTAGGATAAGTAATCTTTGGTAGGTTACAATTCACAGTAATTACGGTTGAAGCCCTAAAATGAGACACTTTTGACCAAAAAAGTTCAGCTCTACCAGTAGTTTATGCTTGAATCTGTAAAAATCACCGTGATTCCACTGTAAGTAGCCAATTTCTCCGTATAATCTCGTAAAGACACCGGATACAGAGAACTGACCACACCCCCTGAGCAAACCTTCCATTGGTTTGAATCTCTTCTGCAACCCCGCTGGACTCAGCGCTTGTCAAAGTCTCACTGTTCTCCAACAGCCTATTAATATATGTACTCAGTCACTCCCCAAAATTCTGACGCGGCTCGTCCGTTCCTCACTTGGCAACGAATCATTGATTGGGCGCAGGAACATTATCGCGTTCGCAACTTTAGCAAAGATGAACGGGTTCCAACTCGTCCGGGCTTGCTTTACTTGGTACAAAAGGGCGCGGTTCGCTTGGTTGGTACGGCTCAGGTGAATGCAACGAGTGGGAATGCGGCTCGCTTGGCTCGAATTAGCCCAGAGGAAGCTTTTTTAGGATTTGTGGGAACGGGTCAACCGTTTGAAATCGTAGCGCAGTCGCCCTTTACGCTCCAGGCTTATGCTCATGTAGATCAAACCTCTGTCGTCTGGATGTACTGGCATGACTTGGACAATTGGCCTCACTTCCGCCGCGAAGTCCTGGATGCGTTCCGCTATCAGCATCAGCGCAAATTGCTGTGGCTCAGTACGCTAGGACAACGCCGGACGATCGACCGACTGCTCGGCTTTTTGACCCTGTTAATCGAGGAATACGGTGAACCCACGGATGAGGGATACTGCTTACCTTTTCCTCTGACTCATGCTCAAATTGGTAGCGCGATCGGCTCGACTCGTGTGACGGTGACGCGCTTAATGGGTAAGCTGCGGCAAAAGGGAATGATTCGGACTCAGGGCGATAATCTCCTTTGTCTACCGACGGATTCGGTGATGGCTCGTTCTGAAGGAAAGCTAAACGAAAATTAGCACGATCGTGATCACAAGAAGATCCGAGAATGCAGTGATCCCCGGCTCTTCTTGCTATTTCTAAGTGTTCCCCGTCATGATTTTTGTCACGGGTGCTTCTGGAGGTGTGGGAGCCGCAGTCGTAAAATATTTGCGCGATCTCAAGGTGTTTAACACATTGTCTTGATCTCGGTTCCAGGATCATTGTCATTCATGACAGAAACCCCTAAAGTGCTAATTCTTCAGCGACGATCGCGACCAGTTTTTTCGCGGCTCCTGGTTCTCCCCGCACTCGTCTAAGTCGATCGCGCATCTGATCTAGCTTTTCGGGATGCTCAAGATAATCGATCGCCAGGTCTGCGACTTCCTGCGGCTTCAGTTTTCCAATTAGTTCTGGCACGATCATTTCTTTTGCCCAAATGTTGGGCCAAGCTAATAAGCCCAATCGCTTCAGCATCATCGAGTTGATCAGCTTTGCCATACTAGAGCCGACTCCCGGCAGATTAACAAGCAATCCTAAGAGTCCATCCCATGACCGCATCGCATCAAGCTGCTGTGTGGGTAAGATAACAATCATCGGCACAGCGAGCGATCCAAGCTCTGCGGTATTCGCGCCAACTGTTGTGATACACAATTGACACTGGGACAGCACTTCATAAACTGGAACCCGCTCCTCATTTCGAGATTGCCAAAGCTCGATCGCGACTCCATTCTGAGTTTTTAATATCAGTCGATCGCCTTGAATCAATTCGCCGGAAACGTTGCCCATGAGCGGCACGATCGGATTCTGTTCTGGATCAGCATACTTCGCTAAAGTGGGTAGATCTAACGTTGGAGCAACGGGGATCACAAATTGCGCTTGAGGACGATCGCGCTGAATTTCTTCAGCTATCGCCATCATGATCGGCACACCTTGCATCAGCTTTGAAGGCTTTGATCCCGGCAGCAGTCCGATGTATTCTTGTGAGGAAGGGCTTGTCTGTTGAGTCTGCACTTCTGCCATGAGATCCCCAACCACGCTGATTTTGTCTCTAAATTGAGCGGGGGCGCGATCGAGAATTTCCGATCGCATCACACCAAAGCGATCAATCCAGCGATGCCATCGGGCCTCCCATTCGGCATAAATCACGGTGCGATATCCCAACCGCTTGCCAATCACCACCGGGAAAAACTGATCGCCACCCAGAAAAATCACCACGCCGCGATCGTGCCAGTCCCAGTTGTCCGCTGTTTTTCCTCCTAGCAGAAACGGGAAAAAATGCTCTGCGGATTGAACGCGATCTACTTCGGGATAACTCCGGGCGATTTCCGCCTCTTGTCCACTAGCGTTCGGACAGGGAGACAGCACGATCGAAATTCGCGGCTCTGAACCGAGTTGCGCTCTGAGTTCCCGAACCGTGGGCTTTACCCAGGTTGCAAGTTCACCCGGAGCATTTGACAGAATCAGAATATCAACAGCCATAACAACAATCAGAATGGTACTTCTGATTATCGATGACGCAGTTCACACAAAAAAGAGCAATTACGACTCAAAGTAATGCGGCGTGAAGGTTCCGTGCAATCCATAGGGAATGTGATGCTTCAGATGCAGCGTTGTAACAATGCTGAGATCTTTGGCATCGACAATGACCACGTCGGTTCGATCGCGCTCTGTGTTAAACACCGTTGCAATCAACCATCCGTCATCTTCTTCGCCCTGCAATTCTGTGTAAAGTCCTGCTTCTGTTGCCTTTCCACGCGGAACAAACACAGGTTCACTCACATATCCCGTGGGCGCAAAGCTGCAAAGCTGCCGCGCTCCAGTCTCGACATCGACCTTGACGATCGCTTGATGCGGTGCATTCCCTGTTTCCGCATGAGCCGCCGCCATGTAGATATAGCGATGTGGTCGTCCAGCTTTTGCCGGATGAATAAACGGAAATTCACAGCAGCGGGGTTCGAGTAGAGTGCGATCGACCTGACCCGTTTCTAAGTTCATGCGAAAACGCCACAGTTGACCGGGTGAAAGTGCATCAAACTCAGTTTCTCGGTAATCTGCACCAGGTTCAACAGCGGGCAAACTGGTGTAACAAACTGAATCAATCACAATCTCGCCCTCCTGCTCAAATGCGTTTGCATGATGAAACACAAAGCCGGATGGAGTTTCGAGAGTTTGAGGTTTTGCTTTAATCGCCGAATCGCGTGGAATGATCAGAACCTTTGTCGGCTGATCCGGCTGAAATTGAATGCATTCTCCTGCCGATCGCGTTCCTGCTAAAAACGGCAGCGGGTTAAACTTCACTGGATTCTGGAAGAAAATACAGTAGTTCGGCGTAATGGCAAAGTCGTGAATAAAGGCAAATCCAGGCACCGGATAATCGTGCTGGCGAACAATATTGCCATCAACATCGAGTTCGTAGATTGCGATCGTAAACGATAGCCCTGCCTTGATCGAGAAATTCACCAAGCAAGGCTTGCCACCGTCAAATTTGCTCGACGGATCAATCCAGGGATGTGCCGCAAACGGTGCGCCTTTTCCTAGCTTGCCGTCGAAATACTCTAAACCCAGCGTTTCTAGAGTTTTTGGATCAAGTCGATGGGGTTCAGCCGCTTCCCACAATGCCAGCAGCTTACCGCCCCAGTAAATCACCTGCGTATTGGCGATATTTTTAATCCGGACATCAAAGGCATTCGCCAACCAACCGCCAGATTTCTGCGTCCCGAACACGCCGCGATAGAGAATTTTTCCAGCTTTCTGCTCCGCCAAATAGCCCTCAGTTCTGACAAACCGATTGCGGAAGTGAGCGCGTCCATCGTGAAAAGCGATCGCGCTAATCATGCCATCTCCATCAAACGGATGCTGAAATCTTTCGCCGTTGACCTCAAACAATCCAGGCCCATTTCTAAACAGCGTTCCGTTTAACTCGGCTGGCAGTTCGCCTTCAATTTCATCGATCCAGTAGTCATATTCTTGCGTGAGCGATCGATAGCCCCGCTGCCATTCTTTCGTGTTGTAAGCCTTGGTCGGAACCGTAGCCGCATGTTCAAAAAGCTGAAACCCTTGCATTGTTCGTTCGTACCTTTACCTTGATTTTTACTTGGCTTTTAAATGAGAAGAACCCCGAATGTTTTCACAAATTCGGAGTTCTGATCCGCGGTGATTTAGCTACTCGATCGAAGTCTCCACCGTTTCACCTGCCACCGAAACTAAGTTCGGCATAAATGCCTGTCCGATCGGTTTTGCCGGATCAGCTTCCAACGCAGGAGGATATTGAACGGTGGACGTTGTTGTATCTGCCCCAGGCAACCAGCCCAACAGCGGTAACGGCAACAACGTACTCAAGTTCGTAATTAGCACCAAAATCCAGAGGTTATCGAAATTCGTATCAGTCACGCCCAACCAGTGAGTTAACAGCGCACCGAACTCATACGACACCAGCCCCGATAAATTCACTACCGACATTAACAAAGCAAATAGCGTGGCTTCTACCCCCGGTGGGCAGAGTCTTGCTGCCAGCACCAACACAGGCATAAACGCGATCTGTCCCATCACTGTCAGAATTAGGCTGTCTCCCAAGCTAAACCAGCGATCGTCGATCCCCAACGCTCGATTGGTATGCGTTACAAGCAGCAGCATCGTCAGACCTAATACTGCTGAAATTACCGTAGACCAGCCGAAAATGGCGCGAAACGGCACAGCTTTGAGAAATCGCTGAAAAACCCAAATTCCAACCACCGAAGCGATGCTCGTCACTAATCGCACTCGCCCTAAAAACTCCGGCTCAAACCCTAATTCATTGGTTGAAAAGTAGAAAAACGAGGATTCAGCCGTGGGTGTCGCCTGCCATAAAAATAGAAACAGGGTCGGCAACCAAATCGATTTCTGCGACACTGCTTGCTTAAGCTGCTTTAACTGATCGCCTACGATCGACCAATTCGCTTTCTCGGTGACGGGCGATTCTGCGATCAACCACGCCACACAAGACACAATCAGCGGAAACGTCGCCGTAATCCAAAAAATCGTCCGCGTGTCAAAATGCTGAAGCAGCGCACCGCTAAAATACGCCGTAATCAAGCCTCCCACGGCAGACGCGCCCCAACTGAGTGACTGGAGCGATCCCGCACCGCTCACTGATTCTCCTCGCGCCCGCTCGACCACTAGCGAATCCACAATCACATCGGCGATCGCGGTCGAGAGCGATCCGAGCGAAATCGCCAAAGTTGCTGCCCAGGCAGAATGCACAACGGTTGCAAGTAAAACCCAAGCGATCGCGCCTAGTATTCCTGACAAAACGAGATAAGGACGACGACGATATCCAAAGATCGGCAAGCCGTCCGAGATAAATCCAAACAGGGGTTTAATCATCCACGGCAGCGCGACAATTCCCAACAGCGCCGATACTTCCGCCGGGTTCAGGTGTAACTCGTCTTTGAGAAAGAAACTCACTGCCAAGCGAGCCAGCCCCAGAATTCCCTGAACAAAGTAGACCAGAAGAATCGCGATTAGCTCAGCAGAAGGCTCATGACCGAAAAACAGCTTTTCAGTAATCGAGTCTTTGAGTTTGTGATAGCGAGCGTCAGAGACAATCATTATTGATGATTCTTTACAATTATCAATCGCCTTGATCATATCGCTATATTCAAAACTAGCGCGAGTTTCAGCGATTAAAGTTAAGCGAGCGCTGATTTTTGCTGAGAATTTTCGGCTTGCAGTCGCTGCATGAATAAGATTTACGGATTAAATCCTCTGGCTTACGTAATACTTTGACACTTTTCGTTACATTAGTTAATATATTTCCAGCTAATGCGTTTCAGAGTAATAACCATGCAAGATACACAAAAGATGGCGGCAACGGCTACGGAAGACCGCAATGCTTGGAGATTTGGTTTCACCCCGCAAGCCGAACTGTGGAATGGTCGGTTTGCAATGCTCGGTTTTGTCGCTGCTTTAGCTACGGAATACTTGACGGGTGGTGGAACGCTTCACTTCCTGGGTCTGATGTAATTTTTCCTCTAAATTCTGGTCAACCTTGAAAGCTAGTCTTGCGGGTATCTCTTTTGGGGGATGCCCGATTTTTTTGGCTCAAGCCACCGATCGCTTCACAAATAAATAGACGCTGCTTCTTTGATACCGAAGCTCGAAGTCTGGGTTGGCTTGAACTTGACTCAAAATCTGTTGAGCGAACTGTGAACTGCTTGCCCATCCCGGAAATGCTGGATTGAGTAGAACGTACTTAAAATCGTTTAGGTTCGTCGCGGGTTCGCTGAGCTTGAGGTAGTCGATCGCCGTTCGATGCGCGAGGTGCGGCACAAGATAACTCGTCGTCAACACAGGCTCTTTAGTCGTAATTTGCGCGATCGCAGCATAAGTTTCCGATAGGATCGAAACGCGATCAAGGTAACGCGACCCAAAATAACCGAATTTCGCCAATGCTAAAAAACCAATCAGCGACCAGACCAGGATCAGGCGCGATCGTCGTCTTTGGGTTGCAACGGTTGAGATCGCCATCACCATCAAAAACGGCAGAATGGGCAGCGCATATTGATTCACTAAATCTCGCTGATTTGCAAACTCCGAGAGTAAATTCATTGCAAACACTGGAATGGTTGCTACAAGCGGCGCAAAATGACGCAGCGAAACACCCCAGCCGATCGGTGCCAAAACTAGCACAAGATAAAGTAGGTTCTCGATCGAGAAAAGCCGTCTGACCCAAAGCCAAGGCTTTAAGCCCAGATTTTGTACAATCTCACCGATCGAAGCGCCCAAATAGCTGTAGCGCATGACAAAATCCGCTCCTGCGGGACGAAAGTGAGGAATAATCACCCCCGTTGCAATCGCAAACCAACTCACACCCAGAATGAGCGCGATCGCCCCAGATTTTTTACGCCCTTCAAACCCAATCAGCCAAACTCCCATTGCCGAGATCGACAGCGCCAAAGATGCCCGACACCCCAAAATCAGCACCATACACAGCGTAAACCAACCAATTCGATTTGATCTCGCCGCCCAAATTGCCGCAAAAAACAGTGGCAGAGCAATCACTTCAGGATGAAAATCAAACAGACTGAGATTAAAAACAAGCGGATAAAGTAAATAGGCAACGGCGATCGCATTCGATTTCTGGCGATCGAGTCCTGCCTGATGCGCCAAGTACCAAACGGGGATCGTCGCGATTGCAAACATGCCACTCTGGATTGCAAACAACCCATAAACGCTGGGAAAAATCTGATAAACGCCTGCGATCAGATACAAAATCCAAGCCGCATGATCGCCGAGAACGTGATAGGGGCGGAAAGACACGATCGGCGTTTTTCCCTGACTAATTAGATAAACTGCCTGATCGAAATAGCCTAAATCAAGCGCATTTGACTGCAACAGTAGATGTCGGATCACGCTAACAGCGAAAAACACCACAAAACTGGAGATCACAAGCGATCGCAAAAAATTTTCTGATTTCCAGAATCGGGGAATCCACTGCATAAATCCGGCATATCACAGGACGCAGATAGCCTAACCTGTTCCTTCACACTTCTCAAGATGTCCCCCTTGTGAGGCAGAATAAAGCAATTCGGATAGACAAGGGTGAGGGCATCATCCGCTTCTGATAAAATTTGGAAGGTTTTTAAGAACTTAGAGCCAATGGGATCAACGCGGGTACGAATTGCAATCGATGCAATGGGTGGAGATAACGCCCCCGACGAAATCGTCGCGGGAGCGGTGCGGGCACAGGCAGAACTCGATGTCGATGTCGTCTTGGTGGGTGATCCGCAACAGGTGGAAGCTGCTCTGAAGCATCATACGCAGTCTTCGGCAATTGAAATTGTGTCCTCGGAAGGCACGATCGCAATGGAAGAAGAGCCGCTGACGGCACTGCGTCGTAAGCCAAAAGCCTCAATCAATGTGGCAATGGATTTGGTGAAGCAAAAACAAGCGGATGCAGTGGTTTCGGCAGGGCATTCCGGTGCGGCAATGGCAGCAGCATTGCTGAGATTAGGACGCTTGAAAGGCATTGATCGCCCTGCGATCGGCGCTGTTTTGCCCACGCTAATCGCTGGCAAGCCTGTGCTAATTCTCGATGTCGGTGCCAACGTCGATTGTCGTCCCAAATTCCTAGAGCAGTTCGCCTTGATGGGCACGATCTATTCGCAATATGTCTTGGGCAATTCTGAGCCAAAAGTCGGCTTACTTAACATTGGCGAAGAACCAAATAAAGGCAACGAACTCGCGATTCAGACCCATCAATTATTAACAGATAATCCGCTGATTCCGTTTATTGGCAATGCAGAAGGGCGCGATGTGCTGTCTGGGCACTTTGATGTGATTGTTTGTGATGGCTTTGCCGGGAATGTGTTGCTGAAATTTGCTGAAGCGGTCGGTGAGGTAGCGCTACAGATTCTGCGCGAAGAGTTACCCCGTGGGCTACATGGCAAAGCGGGTGTCACCTTATTACGCCCGAACCTGAAGCGAATCAAGCAGCGGATGGATCATGCAGAGCACGGGGGCGGATTGCTGCTCGGTGTCGATGGGGTCTGCATTATCAGTCACGGCAGTTCGCAGGCTCCGACGATTTTCAATGCTGCACGATTGGCGAAAGACGCGATCGACAACAATGTTTTAGACCGAATTCGCTCAAGCTACGATCCAACGGTTGCTGCGCGTTCTGACAGCTAACCTACGCACTGGAGTTAAAGATTTTGGTGGACTACTCAGGGGTCGGAATTGCCATTACGGGATGCGGATCAGCCGCACCGGAGACTGCGATCGACAACGATCGTTTAAGTGAAATCATGGACACTTCCGACGAATGGATTGCCTCACGCACCGGGATTCGGCAGCGACGGCTCAGCGATGCGTCTGGATCGCTCGTGCAGCTTGCGACCGAGGCGGCGAGGGGCGCGATCGAGATGGCGGGCATTGAGCCGATCGATCTAGATTTGATTTTGCTCGCGACTTCAACTCCAGACGATATGTTCGGCAGTGCGTGCCAGGTTCAAGCAGCCTTGGGAGCCTCGCAAGCGGTGGCATTTGATTTAACAGCGGCTTGTTCGGGGTTTGTGTTTGGGCTGGTGACTGCGGCGCAATATATTCGCACCGGAACTTACCGTAATGTGCTGCTGATCGGGGCGGATGTTCTATCGCGCTGGGTGGATTGGAGCGATCGCCGGACTTGCGTATTATTTGGCGACGGTGCGGGCGCGGTAGTCATGCAAGCGAATACGGTCGATCGCTTACTGGGATTTGAGCTGAGAAGCGATGGCAGTCAGCATCACTGCTTAAATCTGGCGTATTCAGGAGAGCCAAAAGCGTTACTGAACGACTGTGAAATCACCCAAGGGCAGTTTCGATCGTTAACGATGAACGGGCAGGAAGTGTATCGCTTTGCGGTCAAACGAGTGCCGGAAGTGATTGAAAAAGCGCTGTTTCGGGCAAATATCACTGTGGAGGCGATCGACTGGCTGCTACTGCATCAAGCGAATCAGCGAATTTTGGATGCAGTCGCCCATCGTTTAGGAATTCCCTCGGAAAAAGTAATCAGCAATCTGGCAAAATACGGCAATACTTCAGCCGCATCAATTCCCCTCGCGCTCGATGAAGCTGTGCGGGGAGGAGCGGTAAAACTAGGGGAGACGATCGCGGTATCCGGCTTCGGCGCGGGCTTGACTTGGGGAGCCGCAGTTTTTCAATGGGGACGCTAACTCGATTCATGACAAATAATTAGGACAATGGTAAAAACGGCATGGGTGTTTCCTGGGCAGGGGTCTCAGGCGATCGGAATGGGACTCGATTTATTAGAGGTTCCCGCAGCAAAAGCGAAGTTTGCTCAGGCAGAAAAAATTCTCGGCTGGTCGGTGGTCGAGATTTGCCAAAGCACGGAAGATAAAGTGTCGCAAACGCTTTATACGCAGCCTTGTCTGTATGTGGTAGAGACGATTTTGGCGGATTTGCTGAAGGAGAAAGGTCGGTATCCTGACTACGTTGCAGGGCATAGTTTAGGCGAATATTCGGCGCTGTATGCAGCGGAAGTGTTTGATTTTGAAGCGGGACTGCGATTGATGCAGCGTCGGGCTGAGCTGATGGATAGCGCGTCGGATGGCATGATGGCAGCGCTGTTGGGGTTCGATCGCGATCAGCTTGAGGCAGTGCTGGCACAAACACCGGATGCGGTTCTGGCGAATGACAACAATTCAGGTCAGGTGGTCATTTCTGGAGTGCCTGCGGCGGTTGAAGCAGTGATGTCACAAGTGAAATCGAAAAGAGCGGTCAAATTGAATGTAAGCGGGGCGTTTCACTCGCCTCTGATGGCAGATGCGGCGGCGCAGTTCCAAACGGTGCTGGATTCAGTGAATTTCAAAGCAGCTCAAGTGCCAGTTTTGTCAAACGTTGATCCAATTCCAAGCCGGAATGCGGGTGAATTAAAAAGTCGGTTAAGTCGGCAGATGACGGGTTCGGTGCGGTGGCGCGAAATTTCGCTCAAATTTCTGGAAGAACAGGTCGATCGAGTCGTCGAAGTCGGTCCTGGAAAAGTTTTGACGGGAATTATTAAGCGCACTTGTCCCGATCTCGTGTTAGAAAATGTGAGCAGTCTTGCTGACATCCCCGTATGAGAGAAACGCCCACCCGCCCTGTGAACGCTGAAATTTCACCCGATCGCGAACCTTTGATCAGTTTGATTCTGTATCACCTGTTCAAATGGTCGATCGTGTCTCCGGTGCTGCACACCTATTTTCGCGGTCGCATCTACGGAGCGGAGAATGTGCCGAAACAGGGGCGGCTCCTAGTCGTGAGCAATCATGCCAGCGATTTCGATCCGCCGTTGTTGTCTTGTGCGATCGGTCGTCCGGTCGCTTATATGGCGAAAGAAGAACTGTTCAACGTTCCTGTTCTGAAGCAGGCGATTAAGGCATACGGGGCATATCCGGTCAAGCGAGGAACTGCCGATCGCTCAGCGATGAAAGCGGCGATGGCTTCGATCGAGTCCGGTTGGGCGACGGGTGTGTTTCTCGATGGCACTCGCACTACTGACGGTCGAATTGCTGATCCGAAATTAGGAGCCGCTTGGATTGCGGCAAAAACGAATTCGCCTTTAATTCCAGTGAGCTTGTGGGGAACGCATCAGATATTCAAGCCTGGAAGCGCGATTCCGCGCCCTGTGCCGATTACGATTCGGATCGGGGAAGTCATTGACGCGCCGCAGAGTAGCGATCGATCTGAGCTTGAGGAAATCACTCAGCGATGCGCTGCTGCAATTCATGCGTTACATGATTTAGGACGGTGACGAATTGAGCCGAGACAACTGCTACACTCGATCGGGCGAAGGATTAGAAGGATAGCGAATGCCGATCGAGACTTGGTTTCCTCTAGCGATTTATTATGAGGACTTGCCAGATGCCGCGAAACATCAACAAAGTTTGATCAAGGCGGTACTACAGCTAGAGAAAGAAGCAATCGAACCCCGGAACTATCCGGAGATGGCTTGGACAGGAGACATTCACGGCGTTAATCAGATTCATACTCATCCCGCTTTTGAATGGATTGTGAAACAAGTCGAGCAGCACGTCGCCGCTTATCTACAAGACATCGGCGTGGATTTGAGCAAAGTGGATCTGTACATCCAAAGAGCGTGGCCCATTGTCTCGCGCAGTGAACAAGAAATCGGCGCTCATTCCCACAATACGGCTCATATTAGTGCGGTTTACTATATTCAGGTGCCGACTGACGAAATGGGCGATCCAGGAAGTTTAGTCTTCTTCAATGATGCGCGAGTGAATGAAGTTTGTCCGGGACTGGGAAGCGAGAATACGGATATTGTCGATTCAGATAACTATCTGAATCAGCTTTATGCCGCTTATCCACCCGTAGAGGGACGGCTACTGATCTTTCCAGCGAAACAGCGTCATGCAGTGACAATGAATGAGACAGAGGAATTGCGGATGTCTTTGTCCTTTGACATTGTGGTGACAGCAACAGGAACCGCGGCAGGCGTATATGAGTTTCTAACGCCGCCGCCGCCGCAATGGAAGAAATTTTCTGGTTAGCAAAGGTTCCTCATGACCGGATAGCGAGTAGAACCTGACCTGCGGAAACCGTCTGCCCCTGAACGCAGTAAAGTTCTGTAATGGTTCCTGCTTCGTCTGCGGTCACTGCAATTTCCATTTTCATTGCTTCTAAAATTACTAAGCGATCGCCTTCTGCAACTACATCTCCTGGCTTGACCAAGACTTGCCAGACATTTGCAGAAACATGAGCAACGACGGCTTCACTATCTGGAGGCAGAACAATCTCAGGTGTTTCTTCCTGATCAGCTTGTGCTTCTTCGAGGGTTTCTTGGCGGGTAAATTCTCCGGCCGCTTCCCAGCGATCGCGCTCTGCTTGGAATGCGGCACGTTGTTTCCCTCTAAATGCAGCAATCTCATCCGCATTCGATTTGAGAAACTCATTGTATTTTCTCAAACTAAAGGTTTCTTCTTCGATTCTGAGCTTCAGTTTGCCTTGAATTAAAGCTTCTCGATCGCGTAGCAATTGTTCTGCTGAAACCGGATAGTATCGAATCTGATCAAAGAACCGCAATAACCAAGGCTGTGTAAAGTCCTCTGTTTGCTTGTAACGGTTCCAAATTGGTACGGTGCGTCCTACAAATTGATAGCCACCCGGACCTTCCATGCCATAGATGCACATATAAGCCCCACCAATCCCGACTGCATTTTCTGGTGTCCAAGTGCGAGCAGGATTGTACTTCGTGGTGACGAGACGATGCCGTGGATCAAGCGGTGTAGCAACAGGTGCACCGAGATACACATCTCCTAATCCTAAAACTAGATAGCTTGCATTAAACACAATGTCTTTGACTTGCTCGATGCTATCTAAGCCATTAATGCGGCGAATGAATTCGATGTTACTTGGACACCAAGGCGCATCGGGTCGCACCGACTGCATATATTTCTGAATGGCTAACTGGGTCGATTCATCATTCCAAGAAAGTGGTAGATAAACAATGCGAGTCGGGACTTCGATCGTATCAATGTTCGGAAGTTCTGATTCAGCTTTAGTCAGAATTGCAATCAGTTCTTGAACGGGAAGAGTGCGACTATCGTAGTGAATTTGAAGCGATCGAATTCCCGGTGTGAGATCAATAATGCCCGGAATATGGTTCTCTTGCAGCCATTGAACTAAGGCATGAACACAGAATCGTAAGTTCAGATCCAGTACCAGATCGCCATATTCAACGAGAAGATACTTATCTCCAGCTTGACGATAGGTTACGGGAATTTGATCCGCATCAAAAATCCGATCCAGAATCGGGGAATGTTCTGTAACTTGCAGCGGTGCAGATTTAGGTAACGGAGTGAGTGTTGCGATCGCGCTATCCTGAGCAAGTTCCCGATCGCGGGCTTCCGTCGCGCTTAACCGATAAAACCGAACGCTATCCCCTGGTTTTAACTGTCCAATTTTCCAGAGTTCAGACTGTACGATCGTTGCTGGACAAACGAATCCTCCTAAACTGGGTCCATCATGGGCAAGGATGATCGGCATATCACCTGTAAAGTCAACGGTGCCGATCGCATAAGCATTATCGTGAATGTTCGACGGATGTAATCCTGCTTCACCGCCATCGGTTCGCGCCCATTTCGGTTTCGGTCCGATGAGACGAATTCCTGTTCGAGCGGAGTTGTGGTGGATTGTCCAATCGGTTGAGAAGAACATATCAATGTCTTCGGGTGTGAAGAAGTCCGGCGCACCATGCGGACCATACATCACTCCGATATTCCATTGAGTCGAGCATTGTTCTTTGTACTGTTGAACTAACTCAGATGAACAGTGTTGGGCTGAAAGTTCGCTTGTGGGTTTCTCAATGCGTAGAACGTCCCCGGTTCTGAGAGTTCGTCCTGCATGTCCGCCAAATTTCCCCAGCGTAAAGGTCGATCGACTGCCCAGATACTCTGGCACATCCAAACCATTCTGAACAGCGATGTAAGTTCGATATCCATCGCCTTGAATTGCTTTAAGCTTCAGGGTGCTCCCTGCTTTGACTTCAATGGCTGTCCAAAATTCAACAGGTTGCCCGTTCAGAGTTGCCTTCATGGTTGCGCCTGTAAGCGCGATCGTTGTATCACAGTTAAATCGCAGCGTTGGACCTGTTGCCGTACATTCCAAACCTGCCGCAGATTCAGGGTTCCCCACAATTCGGTTTGCCACTCTGAAGGCAAAATGATCCATTGGCCCCGACGGTGGCACACCAATATCCCAATATCCCAACCGTCCTGGATAGTCTTGAACTGTGGTGTAAGTTCCAGGCTCTAGAATGTCGATCGTTCTTGGCTTGTACTCGAATGAGTTGAGAAACCTTGTGCTGATCGTTCCAGCTTGGAACGTGGGAGCAGCAACCACCTGCTTCAGATAGTCTAAGTTCGTTTCGATGCCTGCGATCGTTGATTGCTCTAAGGCAGATTGAAGGGCTGCGATCGCGGAGGTGCGATCGTCACTACGAACAATCACTTTTGCCAGAAGCGGATCATAAAACGGTGTTACCTCAGTCCCCGCTTCAATCCAAGCATCAATGCGAACCGAATCCGGAAACTCGACAGCATTTAACAATCCAGAACTCGGCTGAAAGTTCTTGTTCGCATCTTCTGCATACACTCGCACCTGAATCGAATGACCTTGCGGACGATGCTGATAAGCTTTGATAAACTCGGTCTCACCTGCTGCCACTTGGATCATCCATTCAACGAGATCAACGTCGCTAACTTCTTCCGTGACACCATGTTCAACCTGCAAGCGAGTGTTGACTTCTAGAAAATAGAACTGTTGTGCTTCGACATCAAACACATATTCGACAGTTCCCGCCGATCGATAGTTCACTGCTTTCCCAAGTCGAATCGCCGCGTCAATCAATCCCTGTCTCAACTCATCAGAAACTCCTGGTGCGGGCGTTTCTTCAATCACTTTCTGATTGCGTCGCTGCGTGGAACAGTCCCGCTCACCTAGCGCAATTACATTCCCGGTGCCATCCCCAAAGATCTGAACTTCAATATGTCTTGCAGTTTGAATGTATTTTTCTAGGAAAATTCCGCTTTGCTTGAAGTTAGATTGACTCAAGCGCTGAACTTTCTCATACGCATCGGATAGTTCTGCTTCACTCATGCACACCTGCATCCCGATGCCACCGCCCCCTGCGGTACTCTTGAGCATCACCGGATAACCGATCGTACTCGCCACTTCTCGTGCCTGCTCTAAACTCTCAAGCAAAGAACTCCCCGACAGCATCGGCACTTGATTCTGTTGAGCAATTTCCCGCGCCGTATGCTTCAACCCGAACTGCCGCAACTGCTCTGGAGTCGGACCAATAAACGCAATTCCTGCGGTTTCACAAGCTTCGGCAAACTCAGCATTCTCGCTCAAGAAGCCATAACCCGGATGAATCGCATCTGCACCCGTTTGTTTCGCGACTTCGAGAATGCGATCGTACTTCAGATAGCTCTCTGCCACCGGAGCCGCGCCAATATGAACGGCTTCCGTCGCCATTGAGGCGTGCTGAGCATGAGCATCTGCATCCGAGTAGACTGCAACCGAAGGAATATTTAAGCGATCGAGCGTCCGAATCACTCGACAAGCAATTTCGCCTCGATTAGCAATCAGAACTTTGTTGAACATAGAAAGACTACCGATGTTTGATCACGAGCTTTAGCACTAGAAAACTAAACAGTCCCAAGACAAAAGACCATAAAGCGCTGAGTGCTGGATTGTTAGGATAGAGATAAGCATCTGCGAGTACCCAAATCCCGCGCCAGGTAATTGCGGTTGCAAAGAGTGCAACACAGGCAGAAAGCAATGGAATTTTCATAAGTTCTTTGCCATAAAGGGCGATTTGTGCAGTGATGCAAATCGCCCTTTCTCCTTAAGCAGCGTCCCAAATAATTAGCCGAATCGGAGTTGGATTGTAAGCATTACAAGGATTGTTGACTTGGGGACAGTTAGAAATCAAAACCATCAAATCCATTTCTGCTCGCAGTTCAACAATTTTGCCAGCTTCAGAAATGCCGTCAACAATTTCCAAACGTCCATCTTCACTGACTGGAACATTCATGTAGAAATTGACGTTGCTGACTAAATCACGCTTGTTCATTTCATACTTGCTGAGTTCCAGCAAATAGTTCTCAACACAGGCATGAAGATGTTTCTTGTGCAGCCCATAGCGCACTGAGTTGCTTTCCATGCTGCAAGCACCGCCGATCGTGTCATGCTTGCCACACTCATCATCGGTAATCGTCGCCATCACATTTCCTTCGTTGGAGATCAACTGAGTCCCCGTAGTGATGAAGATGTTGCCCTGACGAACCACTGTATCCGGAGCGCTGTAGCGTTCAGAAACATCGTGAGCATTGTAAAACAAAGTATCAACTGCCTGGTTGCCCATCAAGTCAACAATTCGCAGCGTTTGACCTTTCTTCAAGATTCGTGACCAAGGCTGACGCGCAGGAACAGTCTCATCGTAGATCGCAGTTGCTGGATCAAGTTTCGTTTGCAGAGTAGAAACCATTGTGAGTTCTCCAAAATATCTATGTTCTGAGCAATCTAAGCTTGAGCAAACAAAGCATCGGTGTTCTGGAAGGCACGCACCGCTTCCGGGCAAGAAGTCCGACACAAATCATCTGCCGCTGGAGCCGCGGATTTCCAAATTGTGAGTTGAATGGGTTTCGGCTTGTATTCAGTGCTTGGGTGCATCACATGAGGACAGTTCGACACCACGACCAATACATTCATCTCCGCCCGCAAATCAACGAAGCTTCCTGGCTTTTCAATGCCCTCGACATAGTTCAAATCACCATTGGGAGCGACTGCAACGCGACTAAAGAGATTCACGTTCGGCATCAAGTCCTTCCGAGTCAGACCCCACTTGCCGAGCGCTTTGAGGAAGTTGTTGCGCGAGTTGTTGTAATCTCCTTCGCCGTATTTTGCCAAGTTGCTAGCAGCATTGCTACATCCGCAGATCAAGTCATGATAGCCGGCTGTATCTTCGGTCATCGAGAACAGCACTCGACCCATATCAGAATAGAGTAGCTTGCCTTTTTGCAGAAACGCATTGAACTGGATTTTCGAAGTGTCGGCAACATTCAAGCGTTCGATCGGGCTATCCGCGTTGTAGCAAATCAGCGAAACTCCCTGAGAACCTTCCAAATCGGTGATGCGGAGCGTATTTCCACGCTTAATTACAAAATGCCAGTACGCGCCACCGGGGAGCTTTTCATCGAGCAAAATCAGGCTGGGATCGATTTGTGAAGTCTTAGCAATGGTCTGCACCATAAAAATTCTCCAGAAAATGAACGGTTAAGTGCGATCGACCCAAAACGGCAAAGCCCAGGAGATACCAAGACAGGAATCTGTATGGTTCTCCCGGGCTTTTGTCCCGCCGTGTGACCGAATGATCGTTTCGGCTGCTTCTCTTGGACCAGGCATTCAGTGAACCGGAACCCTAGAAGCTTACTCCTATTCAATTTGCGTTTGAGTTCTGAATCGTTAAGTTGCTTAACTCTCCGTTAGTCTATCACTTCATATTAAGAAGTCAAGCGATCGCACTCAATTTTTTGATTTATGAATTCTCGTTCTTTGGAAAGTTGTGAAAGCTTAAAAAGTTTCTGTCTAAATCATAAATAGTAATGATTGATACAAACTGCTTGTAAATCAGTTGTTACTGTAAAGTCGAACCAATCTACTCACAGTAGTGTGCGATTGCAGTTCTAGTATTTAATTTGCTTCTAGGGTTCCGATTCCTTGAATGTCTGGTCCGAGAGAAGCAGGCTAACCAAAAAATGTTGGCTACACGGCGGGAGAAAAGCCCGGGAGGAACTTTCAGTCGATGCAAAAGACTGTGAGGTTTCTTCTGGGCTTTTCTATTAGAAACTCGATCGTTTGTCGCTAACCTTGACCGCTCTATTTCCCAGAACCTTGACCCAGGATTTGCTTATGAAAGCGAAAACGATCGTGACTTCCTGTCTGCTGTTTTTAATGGCTGTATTTCTAGCAGTTGGTTGCACAAATCCTGCCACTTATATTCGGACGACGACAGAAACAGAAGCAGTTGCAGCCACGACAACCGCTAACACGATTCGACTCGGCTTTAGCGCTTGGCCCGGTTGGTTTCCCTGGGAAGTTGCACAGCAACAAGGCATCTTTAAAACTAAATCTGCTAATGCTGATCTCAAGTGGTTTGATGGCTATTTGGAATCGATTAGCACGCTCACAGCAGGACAAATTGATGCCAATAGTCAAACGCTCGGAGATACGGTGAATTCGATCGCGGGTGGTGCAGATCAAGTCATTGTGTTGGTGAACGATAATTCAACCGGAAACGACAAAGTTATTGTTCGAGAAGGCATCAACACGGTTGCAGATCTCAAAGGAAAAAGAGTTGCAGCCGAAGAAGGAACGGTCGATCATTTCTTGTTGTTATTGGGCTTGAGAAAAGCGGGACTTTCGCCTCAAGATATTCAATTCGTGCCACTTGAAACTGGGAAAGCTGCCGCCGCATTTGTTGGCGGACAAGTCGATGCCTGTGCCGTTTTCGCACCCTTTACGACTCAAGCATTGAAGCGCTCAAACAGCAAAGAACTCTTCAGCTCCAAAGATTTTCCGGGCGCAATTTCGGATCACTTAGTTGTCAATCGCAAGTTTCTGTATGAGCATCCGGATCAAGTGCAAGCTTTAGTGGATACTTGGTTTTCAACGCTCGACTACATCAAAAATAATCAAGCGAAAGCTTATGAAATTATGGCGAAACGGGCGGGAGTGTCGATCGACGAATACAAAGAATACGCCGATGGCACTCGTTTATTTACGCTCGAAGAGAACCTGAAAGCCTTTCAGCCTGGAAACGACATGACTTCGCTGCTTCATGCAGCCAATGAAATGAGCAAATTCCTAATGGATGTTGGACTGGCGAAAAATAAACCAAACACGATGCTATTGTTTGACGATCGCTTTGTTAAAGCCCACGCTCAGAACCAAAAAGTAGCCAAAGCAGCTTAAGTTATGCAAAACTCGACTCCCCGATCGATTCAGTCTCTGATGAAGCCTAAACCGATGAAGCCGACGGTGTTTTGGCGTTTAGCAGAAGACATTCCGAAACCTTTGTATACGACTTTAACCGTTCTGTCGATCGCGCTTCCGCTCTTGCTCTGGTGGGCAGTCACAACTTTCGGCAACATTGATTCAAAGTTTCTCCCTTCACCTGCAAAAGTGCTAGAGGCATTCGGGCGACTGTGGAGCACTCGTGAACTGCTGAAAGATACCGTTGCAAGCTTGTGGCGGGTCGGAGTAGGGTTTCTATTTGCGGCATTGTTATCTATCCCGGTTGGCATACTGATGGGTAGCTTTCCAAGCATTCGAGCTTTGTTGGAACCCTTGTTCGGATTAGTGCGCTACATGCCAGCACCCGCATTTATCCCACTGTTGATTCTCTATCAGGGAGTGGATGAAGAGCCAAAGATTACACTAATTTTCCTTGGAACGTTCTTCTTTAACTCCCTAATGGTGATGGACACCGTGAAGTTTGTGCCGAAGGATTTGATCGAAGCAACCTATATGCTCGGTGGCAATCGTCGAGCCGCATTAACTCAAGTCATTTTGCCGCACGTCCTTCCGGGAATTTTGGATGCTTGTCGGATTAACTTAGCAGCAGCTTGGCAGCTTGTCATTGTGTCTGAATTGATTGCAGCGACAGAAGGTTTAGGACGGCGAATTAGTGTAGCAGGACGCTTTCTCAGAACCGATGAAATTTTTGCTGGACTAATTGTGATTGGAGTCATTGGTCTAACATTTGACTTACTGTTTCAGTATCTGTTGCGTGTCACTTGCAAATGGGCAAGCCAAAAACGATAACCTTCACTCTGGAGACCTCACCAATGTTTTTGCAAATTAACAATCTCAGCAAGCATTTTTCCACCAGCAATGGAACGCTCGTTGTTCTGAAAGATATTGATATCGAGATCGAGCAAGGCGAATTTGTTTGCGCGGTCGGTGCATCGGGGTCAGGTAAATCAACACTGCTGCGTCAGATTGCAGGATTGGATACACCGACGATCGGCGAAGTGCGGATCGAAGGCAAAAGAGTTACAGGGCCAGGACCCGATCGCGGCATGGTTTTCCAGCATTACACGCTGTATCCGTGGATGACGGTGCAAGAAAATGCAGAGTTTGGTTTAAAGCTGCAAGGCGTGCCGAAAAAAGATCGTCGAGAGCAAGCTGGCTACTATCTGAATGTTGTGGGCCTATCACAGTTTGGTAAGGCGTTGCCGAAAGAGCTATCCGGTGGGATGAAGCAGCGAGTTGCGATCGCTCGTGCTCTTGCTTCGGAACCGAAAATTCTGCTGATGGATGAACCGTTTGGAGCTTTGGACATCCATACCAAAGAGTCGATGCACGACTTTATGATTGATCTATGGCAGCGCACAGGGATTACAATCTTTATGATTACTCACGATGTCGAAGAAGCAGTGTTTCTCTCGAACCGAATTTTTGCTCTGAGTGCGCGTCCGGGAACGGTTCGCAAGGTGATGAACATTAATTTACCAGAACGAGCAGCTTCGGTGAAGCGACATTCTACGTTTCACGACTATCGAGATGAACTTATGGATTTGTTACGCAAGCATGGACAAGAAGCGATCGCAGCCTGACAAACAATGGTTGATTGAGCTAGAAAGCTGCGAAAGTACCAATTCGTGGACACTAGATCAGCTTTCTCAATTGCAGCACGGAGATGTGGTGTTTACCCGCAATCAGACCGCAGGACGGGGACAGTTTGATCGTGCTTGGGTGTCTTCGTCGGGTGCATTAACTGCGAGTTTTGTGCTGAATTTGCCGATCGCGCAACTCGCGGGGTTGAGTTTGATTGCGGGACTTGCGACAATTGATGCGATCGAAACTTTGTTGCCGAATTTGCACGGTACGCTGGGTTTGAAGTGGACAAATGACGTATTTGCAGAAGATCGAAAGCTTGCGGGTGTGCTGTGTGAATCGCGGATTCAAGCAGAGCAAGCTCAGGTTGTTGTAGGAATTGGAATTAATTGTGAGGCTGTGCCTGTGGATGGGGCAATTAGCTTACAAGAAATTTCAGCGTATGTGCCAGATTTGCAAGCACTGTTAGAGCAATTACGATATTGTTTGCTGCAACTATGCAATCGCTCTCTTGTGGAATTACTGCCGGAGATTCAAGCGCGAGACATTCTACAGAGAAAAACGATCGTGTTCGATGCTGTAAATGAGCAATTGACTGGAGTAGGTGCTGGGATTGATGAGCAAGGGCGATTGTTAATTCAACTTGCTGAGGGGATTAGGGCTTATCGATCGGGGCGGGTTTTGTCGATCGATTAATCAATTCTCTGTTCGCACCAATCTAAAACAGGGCACTGGGAACAATGAGGACGCTTCCCGGTGCAAATGTGTTTCCCAAACGGGACTAATACTTGATTAATTTCGATCCAGTAGCGTTGCGGAAGTTTTGCTGAAAGTGCGATCGTGGTTTTCTCTGGTGTTTTCGCTTCGACGTATCCCCAACGATTTGTAATCCGATGCACATGAGTATCGACGCTGATGTATGGCTGCTTGCAGGCGATTCCCAAGGCTAGGTGAGCGCATTTCACTCCAATTCCCTTAAAGCTTAATAGCACCTCTAAATCGGCTGGAAGTTCACCTGCATAATCGTTGACGATTTGATTCGCGATCGCATGAATTTGCCGTGCTTTTTGCTCTGGATAGGTACACTCTCGAATCAGCGTTTCAATTTCTTCTGGGGTGAGTTGTGCAATCTGATTCGGTGTCCGAGCGCGTTCAAACAATCGACGTGAAACAGGTAAGCTCACTTCATCGTAGGTGCGAACCGAAATTAAGCAGCTAATTAATTGCTCAAACAAAGAAGTGTAACCCGCTTCGTAGAGTTCAAACATTGCAGCTTTGGGAAGTGTCTCAACAGCTTCGCGGGCTCTATCCAGCACGATATCAATATCAAATGGAAGTTTCGCCATATTCGATAGTTCGAGTGTATTATGAAAGTCTAAAGATAGCGCTAATACAAATGCTAACGTTACAGGGAAAAATTATTTTAGGCATCGATCCGGCGATCGCAACGATCGGATATGGAGCCATCCAGGACGACACGGTTTTAGATTATGGTGTGATTGTGACTCCTGCAAAGTCTTCAATCTACGATCGCTTGAAGCAGATTCACGATGATGTTTGTGAGCTTTGCCAAATTCTAAAGCCTGATGTTGTTGCCTTAGAAATGCCTTTCTTTAGCCGCGAAATGACAAGCGCGAATAAAGTTCTGCGGGCATTAGGTGTAATCGAATTAGCGCTGGGTGAATGTGGGTTATCTGAGCCGATCTTTTTGCACCAATCACAGGTAAAAGCTTCTGTTGCAAAATATGGGGCGCAAAAATCAGAGATTCAGCAAGCCGTGATGATGATCTTTGGACTGTCAGAGCCACCAAAACCTGATGATGCAGCCGATGGATTAGCGATCGCCTATGCCGCGCAATCCGGCGCACGCGCAAACGTGAAGTAGAAAGCAATGGCGATCGCTCCGGTTCTAACTCAAAATTGCCTTACCCCGTTGATACAGTTCACGAGCGTAGTCTGTCCAAGTGCCTTGACCCCAGTATCGAAAACAACTGGTCTGCAGCAGTAAGTTGTACAACAATGCTTCTTGATAGTCCGCTCGTGCGGCTACGGTTGGATCTTCCGAATCAAACTTTTGGTGAAACAATGCACTCAGTTCAATCATTGGCTCTAAAACATTCTCGTATCCTTTGACCCAACTGAGATCGTTCGTCCAGGATGCACCATCAATGTGAAAGCGATCGTCCGATTGCTTTAAATGTGCGATTGCTTGCTCAACCGCTTCAGGAGTGACCTGATCAACGCTTTGCCAAATTTTATGCTGTTGAATCGCTTGAACTTTCGGATAGTCATCCTCCCGAACTCCAGCCGCTTCAATCAGTTCTAGATACTCTGTTCCATTGATCGCCACTACTCCCGAAGTGTTGTTTCCTGCATTCCGGATGTCGTGATAGATCCTGAACAAGTCGCGAGGATACTCATTCATCATCACTCCGCCATTTTCCCCGTCTGCGATCTGAGACACGATCGAGGGAATCACAGTATTGCTGATCGATTGTTTCGATCGTGTTTTCGCCTCAAAATAAGGCTGCATTTGTGCCACTAACTTTGTATCCGAGCCTTGAGTTTTAATCAATGCCGTGATTGAAATGGTTTCACCGTTAGAATTACGTGCTACTAATTGATTTGGAATGTACTTTTGATCCTGAGTTAAGCCTGAACCATCTAGCTGCTCTACGGAATGTTCCTGCACCAAAAGCCAGCGATAACCGCACTCTTTCAGCGCTTTAATGTACTCAAACAGCGTATCCGGATGATTCGGCAAGTGCATTTCTGGCGGCGAAAATCCTCGAACTCGTTGCAGCGCATCAACTCCGAAAATCGAAGCAAAATAATGCCGCCATGCTTGTATATGCAGCTTCAAATCAGGAATCGGTGTAGATGGAACAACCGCATGGCTCCACATTGTACCGAGCCATTCCACATAAGGCTGGAACTGTCGATCGCACGTAATCCGCTTCAGGTTATTGAGAATATCCTCGCGTCCCATCTGCTGAAGTCCCCAGAGCAAATTCCCAGAATAATCGAGCATAATTCGAGGATTGCAGCCTTGAGCCACCAACTCCGGGATAAATTCACCCATGCGACCGTAGCACCAGGCAAACACACTAGCATTGTGATTATCTCCCTCGTTCGGATGCTCGAACATCTGTTGTAGATTGCTGATCAATGCCCCGTTGTGACCTGCGGGGATTGTCGGTTGGTGCATATGCAGGGCACAGGCAAACGCAGCCCTGATCGCGTCTAATCTTAAATTCGTAGTGGCAAGAAAGACGGGATCAGCCGAGGGAGCCGGCAGAGTGCCAGAAATGTGAGGCAGTGAAGCGAGAGTTACAGTCATGAGAATTGCCAGAGTCTTTGCGTCAAATCATAGATCGGACATTCTAAGAATGCGCTTAAGTTTTGAGACCAGATCGCCCCTTGCAAAAATCCGAGCTTGCGTATTGAATAAAGACATCAAAAAATGAACATATGTAAAGCAAGAGGATACCGATGTACATTGTGCAAATTGCCTCCGAATGCGCTCCAGTGATTAAAGCTGGAGGACTGGGAGATGTAGTCTATGGGCTGAGTCGCGAATTGGAGAGTCAAGGGCACTGCGTCGAATTGATTCTGCCAAAGTATGACTGTATGCGGTATGACCACATTTGGGGCTTGCATGATGCGTATCGGGATTTGTATGTACCCTGGTTTGATAGCTGGGTACATTGTTCGGTGTACTGTGGTTGGGTACATGGGCAAGTATGCTTTTTTATTGAGCCGCACTCTGAGGATTTTTACTTCGATCGTGGCTGTTATTATGGCTGCAATGATGACAATATGCGGTTCGCGTTCTTCAGCAAAGCTGCACTAGAATTTCTGCTGCAAAGCAATAAGCGACCAGATGTGATTCATTGTCATGATTGGCAGACCGGATTGGTTCCAGTAATGCTGTTTGAGATTTACAAGTATCACGGCATGGCAAACCAGCGAGTCTGTTACACCATTCATAACTTCAAGCATCAAGGCTTTGGTGGCACAGATATTTTAGAAGCAACTCAGCTCAGAAGACCCGAATACTACTTTAGCTATGACAAGCTAAGAGACAATTTCAATCCGTTCTCGATCAACTTCATGAAAGGTGGAATTGTTTACTCAAACGCAGTAAATACCGTTTCGCCACATCATGCTTGGGAAGCTCGGCATACGACCATCAGCTATGGATTAGGGCACACTTTAGAGCTTTATCAAGACAAGTTTACGGGCATCCTCAACGGGATCGACTATGGTTTCTGGAACCCGGAGAACGATCGCTATCTTCCGTATCATTATTCTGCCGATAGCTTCGAGCAAAAGCATTACAACACGAAAGCACTCCGAGAGCGATTGTTACTTCGAGAGGAAAACAAACCCATTGTATGTTTCATCGGTCGCTTAGATGATCAAAAAGGTGTGCATCTAGTTCATCACGCGATGTACTATGCGCTAGAGCGAGGCGCACAGTTTGTGCTACTGGGGTCAGCAACGGAAGCCGCGATCGATCAATGGTTCAGACACGAAAAAGAGTTTCTGAACAATAATCCAGATTGTCATATTGAACTTGGATTTAACGAGGAGCTATCGCATTTGATTTATGCCGGCTCAGATATGATTGTGGTTCCGAGTAACTTTGAGCCTTGTGGACTAACACAGGTGATTGCTTTGAAATATGGAACTGTGCCGATCGTTCGGGGTGTGGGTGGATTGGTCAACACGGTGTTTGATTACGACTATGATCAAGCACATCCACCAGAAGAGCGGAACGGCTTTGTCTTCTACGAGTCGGACAATACTGCGCTGGAATCGGGCTTAGGACGCGCTTTTGATCTTTGGGGACAAAACCGTAAGATTTTTGAGCAGTTGGCGATTCAAGGCATGAAGTACGATTACTCTTGGAAGAATCCCGCGCAGGAATATCTTGCAATGTACGATCGCATTCGTCATCAATAACGCCAGCGTGATGGAGCGTTTGCCCCCTTGCAAAGCGTGGCGGAACGCCTGCCCCCGCCCTTCTCCCCAAGGGAGAAGGGCGCTAGAATCCTGTTTCCTACGCCTGCTTAAAGCGACAATGCTGCATCCGTCTGATCGGCTCCACTGCTACCGGAATAAACCAAACCGCGCTGCATATCAAGCGTCACAATCTCACCATCGCGGATTACACCCGTTGCATTCTTCACGCCGACCAAAACCGGAATTCCTAAGCGCAATCCAATCACAGCCGCATGACTGGTCAAACTGCTGTCCTCAGTTACAATTCCCGCCGCCTTGCGGATGGCATCAATATGCTCAGCCGTCGTACTCGGTGCAACTAAGATTTCACCCGAATGGAATTGGCGACTCTCCTTCAGCGTCGAAGCTAACCGCGCTCGACCACTAACCGACCCTTGTCCAATCCCAACCCCTTTACCGCGTACCGCCGTGACCACTTCAACCTTGATCAAGTCCGTTGAACCCGCCACCCCTTGCAGCGTTCCTGCGGTCAGCACCACCAGATCACCTTCTGAAACTAAACCTTTTTCTTGAGCAACATTGAGCGCTGCTTGGAAGGTTTGCCCCGTCGAAGGGAGATCTAGCACCAGTAGCGGTTTAACTCCCCAAACGAGCTGCAGTTGACGCGCCACATCCACATGAGGCGTGATTGCGAGGATCGGCGTTCTGGGGCGGAATTTGGACACGTTACGAGCAGTGGCACCCGTTTTAGTCAGCGACATAATTGCAGAAGCATCGAGCTGCACGGCAATATTCCCAACCGCTTCACTGATTGCATTGGGAATCGATCGACCATTACTGTCTAAAAGCTGCTTGTTGCTTTCCTGCTCGATCCGTACCGCGATCGAAGCCATCTGCGAAACGGCTTCGATCGGATATTTTCCAACTGCGGTTTCATTCGACAGCATCACGGCATCGGTTCCATCCAAAATCGCGTTGGCGACATCGGAAATTTCAGCACGAGTCGGACGCGGACTATGCACCATGCTATCCAGCATCTGCGTGGCGGTGATCACCGGAATTCCGAGACGATTTGCCGTTTTGATCAAGCGCTTTTGCAGAATCGGCACATCTTCAGCAGGCAATTCAACTCCGAGATCGCCCCGCGCTACCATCGCGCCATCGGAGATCGAAAGAATCGCTTCCATTTGTTCGATCGCTTCGTGCTTTTCGATCTTGACGATCACCGGGGTCGATTTTCCAGCACTCGAAATCAGTTCTTTGATTTCTAAAACATCTTGCGGATTGCGCACAAAGCTGAGCGCGACCCAATCGACTCCTTGATCCAGTCCAAACACCAGGTCTTTGCGATCTTTGTCGGTCAGCGCCTTGATCGACAGATACACGCCGGGGAAGTTCACGCCTTTGTTGTTCGAGAGCGGGCCACCCACAATCACGCGACAATGTAGCGATTGAGTTGCTTGGTCAACTTCTTCGACCTTCATTTCCACTCTGCCATCGTCGAGCAGAATTGTTGCGCCGACTGGGACTTCTTCAGACAGCAAATCGTAAGTCACCGAGCTAGCGTCCTGGGTTCCGGGAATCATGCGGCTGGTTAATGTGAAGCGATCGCCCTTATTGAGAATGATCGAGCCGTTCTCAAACCGTCCCAAGCGAATCTTCGGACCCTGCAAATCCTGCAAAATTCCAACAGGCTGATTCAACTCAAACGAAATCTGGCGAATCAGGCGAATGCTGCGGAGATGATCATCGTGGGTGCCGTGAGAAAAATTCAGGCGCAGCGTGGTTGCCCCTGCCTGAATGAGATTGCGGAGGACATCAGGGCTGCTCGTGGCAGGGCCGATCGTGGCAACAATTTTCGTGCGACGGTGAGAGGATGGCAATGGCATTACAGTGGACAACCTAGAGAATCAAATTAATCGAATCGGATGATCGCTGGCCCGGCAAAGCCTTTCACCAAAAAGCAGCGAAGCCGCTCATCAGCAATGTGCTGCTAGGGCATTTGGGATACTACCACGTTTGGGCACAAGACAGAATCGCTTCTGGATAGAGATTATCGCAGCTTTGGACGCAGAACGAGATGCCAATTGAATTGAGAGGTTGGGGATCAATCTGTAATCCAGGTTTACTCGTTCAAGTTAATTAAAACCATCAAGTAAAACGAAACCGATCGCAATCAAAAGTAATGAATTAGCAAAGTTTGAAACTGGAAAATCCGGATCGCATCATCGTCGTTAAAATGGTTACGATTTGTTCCCTAAACCCTGCATACCAGTCCTCCACAGAACTCATGACCGTAGAAATTATCGAACTTGATGGTAGAAAATTTGCCCCCGCCGATCACCATCCAATTCCGGAGTGGATATCCGTTTTAAGTGAGCGTCCGCAACCGATTTTGACGCTTAAAGATGATGATTTGTTTTTGCTCACGGATACGTTTGGCAATATTGGTGGCTCATCGGATGAAGGGCGCAGTAGCGGTCTCGGATTGTTTTGCAACGATACGCGGTTTCTCAATCGGCTAGAGTTGCAGTTAGATGGACGACCCCCAATTTTACTCAGCAGCACTGCCGAAAAAGGCTTCGTGATGTCGGTGCTGTGTACCAATCCGCGCCTTGACGATCGCATCCCGGCAGAAACGATCGGGATTAAACGCGAATTAGTGCTGAACGGTGGATTATTTGAAGAAATCGAGATTGCCAACTACAGCACCGAACCGGTTGAATTTGAATTGAGTCTGAGCTTTGGAGCAGATTTTATCGATTTGTTTGAGGTGCGAGGCTTTTCGCGAAACCAGCGTGGCACCTTATTAAGACGGCTGCCCTCAGAACCGCACGAAATTGAGGATATGGAATCCTTTGTGGCAGTCGATGAAGCGGAACATTCGCCGATCGAGCTAACGCTAGCGTATCAGGGCTTAGACGGCACGATTTTAGAGTCCCGAATCGATTTTGTTCACCATCAACCCGACATCCTCAAAGGCTATACCGCTCTTTGGCAATTGAGATTACAGCCGCATGAGAAACAGAAACTCGGTTATCGCTTGCAGCCGTTGAGCAATGGTCGTCCTGTTTCTAAAGTCAGCGCACCGATTACCTTATCGCAAGCGAAAGCCGCCGAATTTGCCGAAGAACAGCACTGGCAGCAGCAAGTGACGCAGATTCGATCGGACAAAAACACCTTTAACCGCGTGGTCGAACGGGCTGAGCAAGATGTTTATCTCCTCAGACAAACCTTTGGAAAAAATAAAGCGCTTTCTGCTGGAGTTCCGTGGTTCTCGACTCTATTCGGACGCGACTCGATTATTGCTGCTTCGCAAACGCTGCTGCTTGATCCACAAATCGCACGTGAAACGCTAACGATTTTGGCGCACTATCAAGGCAAAGTAGACGACGAATGGCGAGAAGAACAGCCCGGAAAGATCCTGCACGAAATCCGTTTCGGTGAGATGGCACGCTGTCTGGAAATTCCACACACTCCCTATTACGGAACGGTAGATGCAACTCCACTTTGGTTGATGCTGTATGCCGAGTATTTCTCCTGGACAGCCGATTATGAAACGCTCGATCGACTCTGGAACAATGCGCTTGCTGCAATGGAATGGGTCGATCGCAACCTGAAAGAAACGGGCTATCTCAGCTATCAGCGCAAATCCAAACGCGGCTTAGATAACCAAGGCTGGAAAGATTCAGGGAACTGTATTGTCGATCGCAAAGGCAAACTGGCTCAAGGAGCGATTACGCTCTGTGAAGTACAAGGCTATGTGTATTCGGCAAAAGTGCGATTGAGTCAGATTGCCCGAATGAAAAAGCGGATTGATCTTGCCGATCGTTGGGAAGAAGAAGCCCGCGATCTCAAAGTTCGGTTTAATCGAGATTTCTGGATGGAAGATCAAGACTTCTGTGCTTTAGCGCTCGATGGCGATGGCAACCCAGTGGATAGTATTACCTCGAATCCGGGACATTGTTTACAGTTAGGCATCTTTACGCCAGAGAAAGCTTACAGTGTCGCAGAACGACTCCGCGCACCGGATATGTTCAACGGTTGGGGTATTCGCACCTTGAGCAGTCTATCGCCTGCTTACAATCCGATGGGATATCACGTTGGTTCGGTGTGGCCGCATGACAATGCACTGATTGCGATCGGACTGCGTTCTCTTGGTTTGATCGATCAAGCTTTGGAACTGTGTAAAGGCTTGCTCGACATGACGCGCCATCAACCTTATCAACGTCCGCCGGAATTGTTCTGTGGCTACGATCGCACTGAAGATAATGAACCTGTGCAATATCCGGTGGCTTGTACTCCGCAAGCTTGGGCAACAGGCAGCATTTTCCAACTGGTTCACATGATTGTGAATTTAGTGCCGGATGCGCCCGGAAACTGTTTGCGCGTGATTGATCCAGCTTTACCAGAATCAATCAACTATCTCGCGCTGAAGAATCTGCGAGTGGGGCCTACTTTGCTAGATTTGGAATTTGAGCGATCGGGGTCTTCCACGTCCTGCCGCGTTTCGAGAAAGCGGGGAAATTTACGCGTTGTCATTGAAGCGTAGGGCATAGGGAGTAAGGGATAAAGATGTCTTGCTACTCCCCACTCCCTACCCAAATCTTGGAAGCGTTACGTTAAAGACAGTTTCAACTGAGCGATCGATGATATCAAAGGGTAATATCTCTATACATTTTTTAGTGATTAGAACTCTATGACATTCTCGATCGTGGCATGGGATTTTGAGACACAGATGACCGGGATTGCTGTCGCGACGAAACATCTAGCCGTTGGCTCACTGGTGCCGCACGTTAAAGCCTCTGTTGGCGCGATCGCCACCCAAGCACAAACCAATCCTTTACTCGGAATTCACGGGATTCAGCTTCTAGAGCAACGCATCGCCAGTGAAGGCACAGCCGATGAAATCTCGGTTGAAGACATTATTGACTTACTTCTAGAAAACGATCCAGAAGCAGACGATCGCCAACTGCATCTTGTGGATCACACCGGACAAACCGCCGCTTGGACAGGATCTCGCTGTGTTGATTGGGCAGGGCATTTGACTTTTCCGGGCTTTTCTGTGGCTGGAAATATGCTCGTCGGTGAACAAGTTCTAACCGCAATGGCAGAAGCCTATCAAGCGAAAGCAGGCATGGAATTTTCAGAACGATTGCTGCAAGCCCTAGAGGCGGGAGAAAGAGCAGGCGGCGATAAGCGCGGGCGACAATCGGCCGCGATTTATGTGATGAAACAGGATGTTTATCCGCATTTAGATTTGCGCGTGGATCATCATCATGATCCGATCGCGCAACTCAGATTCCTCTTTGAAGAATCCCGCAAAGACTACTATCAATCTTTCCGTCAAACGATGCCCTCGCAGTGTCTCCGGACTCATTCGGTCAGAGCGAACCAATTAGCGAAACAAATTCAGGAGGTGATTCTGAAAAAAGCGGCATCGTCAAAGTTTAAGCCGGACGATCGAGCTTCAGAAGCCACAGGAATCAGCGTTGCGGAATCTCGATAAACACTAAAAAACCTCCGAGCTTATTACAACTCGGAGGTTTTCGTTTAGTCTATCTCAAGCGAGACACTACACCTTGCGGGTCGAAGAATCATCGATCACCGGGCGACCGTCAGTGTTGAGATCCAACTCTTCACGGCGGATTTGCTCTTCGCTGTTGACGACATCTTGGTCAACCACTTTCTTCACGCGCACTTCTTCACGTACAAACGCTTCTTTGCGGATGTCCGGCGTTTCTTCGTAGACTTCCATCCGAGCAACTTCGCCTTCGTGGAACGCAGCTTCACCCACAGGAACTGCAGTCGTATCGGTCGAAGCAACCCGCTCTACAACCACGCGCTCTTTCTCGATCGGCACACTCACACGAGCCGTTTCGGTTTCAACGTGCTTGCCAACTGTGACTTCGCCTGCTTTCATGCGGCGCTTGTTCGCGATCAGACGCTCTTCATACAAGCGAATGCGATCGTCATGATGATCCATCTTGTAGAGGTCGCGATCCAGGTCATAGTTGTAGGTGTCTTGGTCGTAGGTCGGGGTGAAACCTGCGCCCATCGATGAACCCGTGTACGCCATGCCTGCTGCATCTGAATCTAGCGCGGCAGATCCCTCGATCGGGGTGTTCATTGCAGATGTGTCAATTGTAGATGCACCCATTGCAGCACTCGTACCCGTAGCACCCGTTGCAGTAGTGCTTGCAGCATCAGAGCGGTAGACGTTACGTACTTGTTCTTCACCGTGGTAGTCCATTTTCAGGTCATCGGTGAATTCAGGAAGCTGTTCGACTTGTTCTTTCGTTAAACCATTTGCGTAAGCACGATGAGCGCTGTAATCAATTTGAGCGCGTCCGATCGGCAATAAAACTTTCTTACCAAAGATCCATGCGCCAGTGCTGATGACGAGATAGCGAAAACGTCCATCTTCATCGACTAGAACATCATTCACTGAACCAATTTTTTCGTCGCCGTTGTAGAGATCTAAATCCTTGACATCACCACCATCAAAATGGTCCCGATAGTTGGGATCGAATTCCTTGATTTTGTATAAAGCCATCTTTTTAACTCCAGGATTGGTTACACACTTAGCTTAGGAAGTGGGATATTCTTTTCCCTCTTTCCAACGACCGAATCGACTCAATCTAATGAGAGAAATCCACTAAAATAATTTCCTTGGAACTAGAAAAAATAGATTATTTTATATGAGAGATAAAGCTTGGTTAAGTTTGATTAAACAGCAGAGAGCGATCGCAATTATCCGCGCTCCGAGTTTAAGAATGGGTATGCAAATGGTAAAGACTGCGATCGCAGGCGGCATGACCTTGATCGAGATTTCTTGGAACAGTGATTGCGCTGCGGAATTAGTCACACATCTGCGATCGAGCTTTCCAAACTGTGTGATCGGAGTCGGTACAATTCTTACAGTAAAAGATTTAAAGAATGCAATTGCAGCAGGCGCACAATTTGCGTTCACACCCCATATTAATTTTGATTTAATTGCGATCGCAAAGCGTCATGAAATTCCAATCATTCCCGGCGCTTTAACTCCGACCGAGATTATGACCGCATGGAATGCGAAAGCCAGTTGTGTCAAGGTTTTTCCAATTCAAGCGGTCGGAAATGCGAATTATCTTGAAGCATTACGCGCACCACTCGGACATATTCCGATGATTCCAACTGGAGGGGTAACGATCGAGAATGCTAGCTCAATGATTCAAGCAGGCGCGATCGCGGTTGGAATTGGTGGAAACTTATTTCCGAAACAAGTTGTTGAATCAGAAAATTGGACGCTGATCGAACAGCAGATCAAAACACTAATGCACAGCTTACAATCTGTAAATAACTCAAGTGAGACATAACTTATGCAATGGGATCAATCTATTTTAGGAATTACAGCTTTGCTGATTGGCAGCGCGATGTATTTAAATGTGCCGACTCAAGCACAAAGCAATCGTCCACCAATCGACAATCAACCAAGCAATATCAAAATAGATTGCCAAAATCCTAGAAGTCAGTTTGACCTCAACTTCTGTGCGGCTGAACGGGTAAAAACCGCCGAGCAGCAACTCAATCAAGCGTATCAGCGAGCGATCGCAAAATTCAAGGGCACTCCCCAAGAAGCCCAACTCATCGCAGCTCAATCCGCTTGGACTAAATTTCGCGATGCTGACTGTGCCTTCGTGCGCGATCGCTTCAAAGGCGGCTCAATGGCTCCAATGGTCTACTCTAGCTGCATCGCTCGATTGAGCCAGCAACGCAGACAAGAGCTTCTGTCTTATCTCACAGAAACGGGACTTTAACCCCCTCGATCGCGCCACAATCCGTCAAAATGGCAATAGGGAACTCACAGGAAGATTTAGGCATGGATATCAAACACGGATTTGTAGGCGCGATCGGCAATACTCCACTGATTCGCCTCAACAGTTTTAGCGATGAAACCGGGTGCGAAATTCTTGGCAAAGCGGAATTTCTCAATCCCGGTGGCTCCGTCAAAGATCGCGCTGCGCTCTACATCATCGAAGATGCCGAGCGACAAGGCTTACTCAAACCCGGCGGAACCGTGGTCGAAGGCACAGCAGGCAACACTGGAATCGGACTCGCGCACATCTGCAACGCCAAAGGTTACAAATGCCTGATCATCATTCCTGAAACCCAGTCTCAAGAAAAGATTGATTTGCTCCGCACTTTAGGCGCAGAAGTTCGCACCGTTCCGGCGGTTCCCTACAAAGATCCGAATAACTATGTTCGACTGTCGGGCAGAATCGCTTCAGAACTGGAAAACGCGATTTGGGCGAATCAGTTCGATAACTTAGCGAATCGCCGTGCTCACTACGAGACTACTGCCCCTGAGATGTGGACTCAGACCAACGGCAAAATTGATGCTTGGGTGACAGCCACCGGAACAGGTGGAACTTATGCCGGAGTTGCGCTGTATCTCAAAGAGCAGAACCCTAATATCAAGTGCGTCCTGGCTGATCCGATGGGTAGCGCTCTCTATAGCTATGTCAAAACCGGAGAGACGAAATCCGAAGGCAATTCAGTCACAGAAGGAATCGGCAACAGTCGCGTCACTGCCAACATGGAAGGCGCACCCGCAGATGATGCCATTCGGGTAGACGATCGAGATGCCATCCGCGTCCTGTACCAACTGCTCGAAAAAGACGGTCTATTTATGGGCGGTTCTGTCGGAATCAACGTTGCAGCGGCAGTTGCCCTAGCAAAACAAATGGGAGCAGGACATACGATCGTCACCATTCTCTGTGATGGCGGCAGTCGTTATCAATCGAAGTTATTCAATCGAGACTGGTTAGCGGCAAAAGGACTGCTACCAGATTAATCGAATGATCACGGTCAGAGTTTGCCAGAACAAGGCTTGTCGCAAACAGGGCGCAGCAAAGGTACTCAAAGCCTTTCAAACGCTTGCGCCTGATGATGCCGCGATCGAGCCTTCCCAATGTTTGGGTCAATGTGGCAATGGCGCAATGGTACTCGTTTTACCGGACGAGATCTGGTACTGTCGCGTTCTGCCCGAAGAAGTGGATGCGATCGTCGATCGGCACTTGATTCAAGGACAGCCGATCAAAGCCATGCTTTACCGCAAATTCCATCCGAACTAAATCTCATCCGGGTTAATTCCTAATTCTCGTAATCGCGCTGCTAGACGATCGGCTTTCTGGCGTTCCGCTTCGGCTCTTTGGAATTCTAGAACCTTACCTTCGGCTCCGGTTGGGATGACTTGCTGATCACGATCGCACCATCGCAACCAAATTCCACTCACCGCTTCAAACTCTCCTTGCCAAACGGTTAATCCCAAACCTACAGTAGGCAGCCAAAACGGTTGTGACAGCTCAACATACTGCCCAAATGATAGACCCCAGACTCGAAGCAGTTGCCCATTCATCTCGTCTGGTCGCTGAAGTTGCTTGAGCGGATCAAAGACGGCATAGTAAGGGACACCAATCCGCGCATACAGATCTTTCTTTTTGCCTAATTCGTTTCCTTCGCGGTTGGAAACAATCTCAATACAAACATCTGGGAATTTGCCAAACTCCCAGACAAAATAAGAGCGATTCTGCTTTTTGCTCCAGTCGGTCGGCATTTCGACCCCTAAGCTGAGGAAGGCATCCGGGACGATCGGATCTTGCTTCGTAGTGTAAAATAACCCAACATTTGCATCTGCAACGAACGGCAGGTTCTCCAACCAAGATGTGTAGAGTGGTTCAACGAGTAGCCTTTGTTGTTTCGCACTTTGAAAATTGTCCACAGGCGTATCGTTCTCGGTGACAATGTGGCTAATGTCGGGCGCAACGAATTCCCCGATATATTGCTGAGTCATAGTCCGAAGTCCAAACCCTACACTTTATTATCACAGTATTCCTGTATTCAGGTTCGCGCTGCAAATCATGTCGATCGCTTGATCGGCCGTGATCAGACGCTTCAATACCACCTGTCTGATCGCGCCCGATTCGACTGCGGGAGTTGGCTTCACTTCCACCATCAGCACCGCATCTTCGACCCGATAGAGTCGCAGCTTCTCGCCGTTTTCCCAAATGTACAATTCCAACTGCTCGATCTGGGGCTTCCGTCTCCAAGCGACCTCATTCCACAAGCCGCCCAACTCCCAGACTCGACCGACACTCCAGCCTTCAGACAGAAAGAAATACTTCACTACCTTCACCAGTTCAGCCATGCTGCTAACCCTAGCGCGAAAGTAGCTCGATCGCGTTCAATTTAACCAAGTTTTCCAGCCTCGTTCGGGTGCTGATTTAAATCCTTGCTCAACACCCGAAGTTCGATCGATTCATTTCCAAGCCCGTTGCTGATAGTTTTGCTTACAAACATTCAAAATTCGCTGATCGTTTTCGCTGACCTTGGAAATGCGATGGTAGCCTTCCAGACCGACCGGCGCGATCGTGGGATTTCCACGGGATGCAACAGAATCATTGCGCTCGGTTGCAATGACGTAGGGATTTTCGTCACGATCGTAGCTGTTGATCACGGTGAGCGAAACTTTATCGGGTTCAACGCTACCATAGGTGCAATCGAACGACGATCGCGGCATATACAGCGCACCGACTAACTTACCTTGTCGTGCTTCAAATACAAAATAGCCCTGCCCGATCTGATCGGGTTCTGCGGATTGCCCGTAAAGGTAGACTCCATCCGGCAATGTGGTTTTCTGTGTGGTTGCTTGAGCAACTGCGTTTTTCGCCAGAGTGCGGGGAGCTGCTTGAGCAGGAGCATTCGTCGCCACCAAGCTAGTGAGCGCAAGCGAAAAACCTGCGATCATCGGGGCTGCCTGTTTAACAGGGGCGAGGAGGTAAGTCTTCAATGCTTTCATGGAATGCCCTCTCATAAATAAAGTCTTTAGCGGGGGTTGAATAAAAAGTGTTGTAATACCCTGATTTCACCAGGGGGCTAGTGAACAGTATCCAACACCGTCTTTGTACTGCTACTCTCTCTGAGGATGTGATTTCGGAAAACGAAATGCAGAGATTTTGAAAAATGCCTCAGCCAAGTACGTAGTAGGGATGCGAGCAAGAAAGAGCCATTGAAAAAGCAGTGCAACTCTGTTGTGAAGAATCTTCAACAAGCGTTACACCTTGCCTTGCTTAACTATCAAATCATCTGTTGAGAGCCGTCGGATTTGATAGAGTGACAGTCTAAAATTTGGCAGTTGAGGTAGGTCGATCGCAACCTGTTTGAAGGGCTGAAATGCCTTACTTGCCCCAATTCACCGCGCTTTAGAGCAGCATCATGCTTAACTTACCATGCCTGATCCAAGCAATTTGCGTTTGCAACAATGATTAATCTCAGATTTGCTTGCCTAGAAAGCAACATCAAATGAATGTTGTCCCACCGTGAAATCTTACCCATTGGCGATGTAGGCACTTCGCTACATCAGACGGATTCACGCCTCTACATTTTCTAAATGCAAGAAAGCCTGATCGATAGGATAACCTTGCTCGATCAGGCTTTCGTTGACTTGTCATTATGAATTTAAAGTGGACGATAAACGCGGTAGTTGATGTCCGGGAAAATGTTGTCGATCGCTTCCACCTTCTCAATCCAACCAGAATCTACTTTGCCGTGATTCAGGTCTTCATAGAGTTTGTTGAAGCGCATCAGGTGCGATCGAGTTCTTCTAATCGCATACGGAACCATTGTTCCGGTTCGCATGATAAATGCCCAGTCGGAAGATTGCGCTAACAAGAGTTCTCGCGCCGCTTGGTTGAGTGCTCGCCACTCCAACTCGTCTGCGGGTTCCCGTTTTGCAAGGTCAATCATGCGTTCTGCGGCTTTGTGCAGATGCGGATAAATCCACGCATTCGTTTCATTCAGCCAATACTCGTGGAAGCCCTTGTAGCCCCAGCTCGATTGCGACGGGCGACACACTTGCTGAGTCGGGTGCTTTCTCAGATAGTCCGCTAAGTGCGTCATTTCAAAGGTGTCTTGATCAAACCAGGCTTTGCGGAATAGGTAATCGATAAACCAGGGGCCTTCGTACCACCAGTGACCAAAGAGTTCGGCATCATAAGGGGAAACGACGATCGGCGGGCGGTGCATAATGCCAAACAAATGCTCAACCTGGCGTTCCCGGTTGTAGACAAAGTTGGCGGCATGTTCAGTTGTCTTTTCCCGCGCCCAGTACGGATCATAAAGCTGCTTATCACCCAGCCCTAACCCTTTACCCGTAATTTTGTGATACTTGATGCCCACATTCTTGCGCTGACCATTGGGCATGACATACGGCTTGATGTATTCGTAGTCTGCATCCCAGCCTAAATCGCGATAGAACTCGCGGTATTCAACCGCTCCTGGATACCCAACTTCTGATGACCAAACCTGCTGAGACGATTCATGATCGCGCCCGAATGCAGCCACACCAGGTTCTGTGAAAATTGGGGCATAACTTCCATACCGGGGGCGAGGACGCGCGTAGAGAATGCCATGTCCATCGGTGAGGAAGTAGCGCAGTCCCGCATCGGCTAACATCCGTTCAACTCCTTCGTAGTAGGCGCATTCGGGGAGCCAGATTCCTTTGGCGGGACGACCAAAGGTTTTTTCGTAATGTTCGCAGGCAACTTGGATCTGTGCCCAGACTGCTTGCGGATACATTTTCATCAGGGGCAGATAGCCATGAGTTGCCCCGCAAGTAATGATTTCGAGGTTGTTCGAGTCGAGAAACTGTTTGAAGGCAGTGATGAGGTTGCGATCGTACTTTTCCCAAGTATTGCGAACCGCATTGAATTCTTTGGCGTTGTGTTCTGCCAGATACTTCATGTGCCCAGAGTGAGCATGACGCTCAACCTCTAGTTCTGCCAGTTCTTCGAGTTGGGCGAGATGCTCATCGTAGCGCTCTTGCAGAAGTGGGTCTGCCAGCATCGAACACAACGGCGGGGTCATGCTCATGGTGATTTTGAAGTCTACCCCGTCGCGCTTTAACCCTTCAAAGACCTGAATTAGCGGAATGTAGGTTTCGGTAATCGCCTCGTAAAGCCATTCTTCTTCTAAAACGTAATCGCTTTCTGGGTGACGCACAAACGGTAAATGAGCGTGAAGTACGAGGGCAACATATCCGATACTCATAGAACTTTTTATCCGTAAGTGGACTGGGATCAGTTGCCAAAATTGTAAAGCAAAATTGTAGCCAATATAGTGAAATTCAAAACGGTAATTTGCTGCCGTTAGTGCTGGAAATTCTGGATGCCAAAAACAATCCTTCCTCCAGCTTTAGCCAAAGGAAGGATGAGATGATTTTATGCGGCGGTCTTGCGTTGCCCTTGGGCTAAGCGAAGCCTTCGTAATTAGTAGCGATATCCTTCTTCGTCAGCCGGATCGCCATAGGGATCTTGACTTGCAGGCGTCACATCGCCATAACCTTGATCAGCCGGATCGCCGTAGGGATCTTGGCTTGCAGGCATCACATCACCATACCCCTGACCATATTGATTAGCCGGATCACCGTAGGGATCTTGGCTTGCAGGCATCACATCACCATACCCCTGACCATATTGATTAGCCGGATCACCGTAGGGATCTTGGCTTGCAGGCATCACATCACCATATCCCTGACCATATTGATTAGCCGGATCGCCATAGGGATCTTGGCTTGCAGGCATCGCATCGCCATAACCTTGATCAGCCGGATCGCCATAGGGATCTTGGCTTGCAGGACGGGGGCGACGCTCTTCTTCGGATGAATTTTCATCACCTAAAAAAGCACCAGCAACTCTTCTAAAAATATCGTCAACCATGATCTAATCTCCAAATAAGGTTTTACTCAATCTAGAAGCCCGCCGATCGCGCTTCGGGCAAACTAGTTAAATCGCGTCCGCTTGGTCGGTTGTTGTATCCCTGAAACTGTTCATATTGCCGCGCTTCTGATGCTGGAACCTGAATTCCTTCACGCGGCGGTGTCACCCACTGCACCCGTTTCTGAGCATCCCGGTAGTAAACCCGACCATTTTTCGACATGTAATACTGCGGTTGTTGACCCTTGGCGGCTTGGGACTTTTTGTGCTGGTTGTAGAGGTAATACAACGCTGCTGCACCTGCTAAGGTTACTGCTGCTTTTTGGCCCGTCGATAGTCCTTGTTTTTTAGGTCGCGCTGGCGCATTCGGTGCACCGTTTGGAGCAGACGCGATTCGAGCGTCATCGATCCGAGTTTGTTGATTGCTACCACCACCACATGCAGCGACAAATGGCACCATCATTAGACAGGACAGAAACCATGAAGCAAGTTTTGTTCCTTTCTGAGACTTGAATAAAATCATTTCCTACCTCGCCACCTCGTTGTTCTGTATAAAAGTTTTTGTAGGTTGTACGCCTTTAACTGTGACCGGAAGTGAATTAGCTTCCCTCGCACTTGTGATAGAGATAGCGAAAGCCTGAGGTATGAGACTGTGGCGAGTCGCACCTGTACCAAGATCTGTAGTGCGGATCTAGAGACCTGGTATTACACGGGCTAGACGGAACCTCAGACGAGGGGGATGATGGCTAGGAAATCAAGGAATTTCTTTCGTCAGTCCTGGAAGAGTGATCAAAAATCGCAAATAAAAATCCGAAGGTAGGATCGCTCCTGCCTTCGGATTAGATTGAGTTGAATTACATTCGGTTAATGATGTTCTGCACGATCAGCATTCCGGTTACAGCTTGCCATCCGAATAATCCAGTAATCACCACATTGATCAAGATATGGCTCATTCGTGCCCATTCCTGACCTTTCTGCATAAACGGGGTGAGTGAAGCTGAGATTGCAATTAAGCAGGTCATGCCTAGTCCTGCAACTAAATGGGGATTGACAAAAAGCTTGCCGCTATTAATGTAAGTTGCGCCCATTGCTCCAACTGAACCCACCACCATCAAAGTCAACACGATCGCACCAATTTGATGATGTTTGATGTTGAATTTCTGCTTGATGAGCTGTTTTTTCAGGTCGCCTTCTGCCGATCGAGTCCGTCGCCATTGGAATCCTGTGTACAGCGCATAGCTTGTCAGCGCTAGCAACACCCACATCAAAACAGGGTGAACAAACTGACTGTAGACTTTGAGGGTGTGAAGGATGTCAGGCGACATAGGGGATGTGTTTCGTGAGAACTGTAATAAAACTTAGCACAATTTCTAATGCAGAAAGTGACGAATTCCGGTAAGCACCATCACGATTCCAAGCTCGTTGGCAGCAGCGATCGAGTCGGCGTCTCTCATACTGCCTCCGGGCTGAACGATCGCGCTAATTCCCGCCGCCGCCGCCGTTCGCACCGAATCATCAAACGGGAAAAAGCCATCGCTAGCTAGCACTGCACCGTTTACTTTGTCTCCTGCTTGTTCGAGTGCGATTTTGACAGAACCGACGCGATTCATTTGTCCGGCTCCAACTCCTAACGTGGTGCGATCGCGACTGACGACGATTGCGTTTGATTTCACGTGCTTACAAATCTTCCAGGCAAACAGCAATTCTGCAAGCTGTTCGGGAGTTGGCTTTCTTTCGGTGACAAACTGCCAATTGTTTGGATCGGCAACAATATCATCTGCTGCCTGTACTAAAAACCCGCCTGCAATTTGTTTAATGTTCTCTTTTGCACCATTGCTCAAATCTAGGAGAACTAACACTCGTAAATTCTGCTTTGCCTGCAAGATGGTTTGAGCTTCTGGATCAATTCCAGGCGCAACTACGCATTCTAGGAAGGTTTTGGTTAAGGCGGTCGCGGTTGCAGGGTCGATCGCTCGATTCAATGCCACAATGCCACCAAATGCAGAAGTCGAATCTGCGTTAAACGCCTTCTCATACGCTTCGGAAATTGATCCGCCCATGGCTGATCCACAAGGGTTGTTGTGCTTGATGATCGTTGCAGCGGGATCATCGTGAATAAATTCAGCAATAATCGATCGTGCTGCTTCCAAATCAACCAGATTGTTGTAGCTCAGTTCTTTTCCCTGAAGCTTTGTTGCGGCTGCCCAGCCGGTTGCAACGGCTCCGGTTTGATACCATGCTGCGGGTTGATGTGGATTTTCTCCGTAGCGTAAGGCTTGAATTTGCGTTCCTGTTAGAGTGAACGAGGTTGATGCTGATTGTGTTTGCTTTTCTAGATAAGCTGCGATCGCTTGATCGTAACTTGCAGTATGTTTGAAGGCTTGGAGTGAGCAGTGTTGGCGGAATGCGATCGAGGCTTCTCCATTCTTCCGAAGCTCCTCAAGGTAAGCATTGTACTGATTGGGATTGCACAACACGGTGAGGTTTGCAAAGTTCTTAGCCGAAGCGCGAATCATGGCAGGGCCGCCGATATCGATTTGTTCGATCGCGTCTTCGAGCGAGACATCCGGTTTCGCGATCGTCTGCTCAAACGGGTAAAGATTGACCACGACCAGATCGATCGGGCGAATGTTCTGCGCTTCCAAATCTGCTACATGCTCCGGTAAATCTCGACGCGCCAGAATTCCGCCATGAATCCGAGGATGCAGCGTTTTGACTCGTCCGCCTAAAATTTCAGGAGATCCGGTGTAGTCTGAAACCTTTGTCACAGGCAATCCGGCTGTTTTCAATGCCTGAGCCGTTCCGCCACTGCTAATCAAATCAAAGCCAAATTCTTCGACTAACTGTTTTGCAAGCTCGATTAATCCCGTTTTGTCGGAGACGCTCAATAATGCTAAACGTGCCATCGATTTAGTTCCCAAGTAAAAAGAGATCTTTAAGCATAGCGTTACAATCAGCAGGATGAGTGATGAAATTCTATGGCACTGAACGCGATCGCAATTCCCGCAAAATCTGGCACTCCCAAAGGCTCGATCGTCATCCTGCACGGCTGGGGATCGAATGCTCAAGATGTTGCATTTCTCTGCTCACTTTTGGAGTTACCGGATATTCAATTTTTCATTCCTGATGCGCCGTTCCCGCATCCCTACAGCACTCAGGGAAAAATGTGGTATGACCTCTCGTATGCCAACTTTCAAGCTGATTTCACGCAACAATCAGACTTACAAACGAGCCGAAAAGCTTTGATCGACTGGCTGAACTCGCTCGAAGCGCAGTCTGGAATTCCTTTATCTCGCACGATTCTTGGCGGTTTTTCTCAAGGTGGTGCAATGACTTTAGAGGTGGGATTGTCGTTACCGTTAGCCGGATTAATGGTTCTGAGCGGCTATCAACACGGGGCATTGAATCCTAGCAAAGAAATTCCACCGATTCTGATGGTGCATGGACGGCAGGATCAGGTTGTGCCGATCGCTGCCGCCCATCGAGCCAAGGCGAATTTAGAGCGATTGAAGGCATCGATCGAATATCGTGAGTTCGATATGGGACACGAAATTTCGCCGTTAGTATTAAACGAAGTTTATGCGTTTGTGCAGAAAGCTTTGCTGTAAATGGTAAAGGTTTGCCGTAGATGGTACACATCCCCAGAAATAGCGTGATCAGGGATAGGCTGAGAGATAGAGTGGCTGAAACGAATTCGTTAAAGATATGAAAAAGGTTTCATCTACTGACTTACCTCCTGAAGCTCAGGCAACACTCCAGCAAATTCAATCTGGAGGTAATTTTCCTTACCCTCAAGATGGTTCTGTCTTCAAGAACTTGGAAAAAAACTTCCGATTAAACCCCAAAATTACTATTTGGAATATACCGCTGAAACTCCTGGAAGTGCTAATCGTGGACAGCGACGACTTATAGTTGGTCAAGGCGGCGAGATCTATTACACAGATGACCATTACAATGGCTTTCAGGAGGTTATCATTGCCTCTTAGTTAACGGAGGAAACCTGTGCAGTTACAGCAACGTTCCGCACTTGATCTGCAAGCGGAAGCCGTAAAGAGCGCTTCTCAACCGGAAGTAAAGGTTTTTTATTTAGATGGCAGAAAGATTGCCAGTAAGGAGGAATTTCTGCGAGAAGTGGCTGAAGCTATGGATTTTCCAACTTACTTTGGTTACAACTGGGATGCGTTTGACGAGTGTATTCGCGACCTAAATTGGTTGCCTGCTCAAAAATACATCGTCATTTATGATCGTCCCGACATTTTCGCAAGAGCGCAGCCCGAACAGTGGCAAATCGCTCAGGAGATTCTTCAATCTGCGGCGCACCACTGGCAGGAATCCGGTCGGTTAATGGAAGTTTGGGTTCTATCACTTCTAAACTAAGTCTTTTCCTTTTTCAAATCTTGAATTAGCTCGATCGTAAACGAACATTTTATTCTGTTAATCGCCTCCGTCTTCTGAAGTAGAATTTGAACTTACGGGGAAACTAGCGGGAGGTTAGTATGATGACTGCATTTCGTTCGGGACAACTAGATGTGTCCGCATTGACCGAAACAGATATCGCAGAACTGGCGACGCGCTTAGAGCAAGATGATTACACCGATGCGTTTGAAGGGCTGAAGGACTGGCATTTACTTAGAGCGATCGCGTTTCAACGTCCAGAATTAGTCGAACCGTATCTTTATCTACTGGATTTAGAAGCGTTTGATGAGTCGTGATGCCCAGTCAGCGAGTTTTATTTGGTATCACAGGCGGGATTGCAGCTTATAAAGTGTGCAATGTAGTTTCGGCATTGGCAAAAGAAGGGATTGAAGTCCGAGTCATTCTCACCGATTCGGCTCAAGCGTTCGTTTCACCATTGACGTTTGCAACACTGAGCCGTCATCCCGCTTATGTCGATCGCACGTTTTGGGATGCTTCAAACGATCGTCCACTGCATATCGAACTTGGTGAATGGGCTGATCTGTTTGTGATCGCTCCCCTAACGGCGAACACCTTAGCAAAATTAACTTACGGACTGTCAGATAATTTATTAACCAACACGGTACTCGCTTCAATTTGCCCGGTATTGTTAGCCCCTGCAATGAATACCGATATGTGGGAGCAACGATCGACCCAACGCAACTGGCGCGAATTGCTAATTGATCCTCGTTACCATTCGGCTGATCCAAGTGCGGGAATTTTAGCGTGCGATCGCGTCGGGACTGGACGCATGGCAGAACCGGAAGAATTACTTGTACAGATCCGATCGCTATTACACACAAAAGGAAAACGAGACTTAGCCGGAAAGCGCGTTTTAATCAGCGCAGGTGGAACGCGAGAACATTTTGATCCAGTGCGGTTTATTGGTAATCCCTCAACCGGGAAAATGGGCGTGGCGATCGCGCAAGCGGCTCTACATCGCGGCGCACAAGTCACCCTGGTTCATGCTCCGATCAACTCGCATCTCCTTGCTCCGCTCCGCAATGTTCGCTTAGTTCCTGTCATGAGTTCCGCTGAAATGCAGCAGGCAATGAAAGACCATCTTAGTGTTGCGGATTATATTGTCATGTCTGCTGCGGTCGGTGATGTACGTTCTGATCTCTATAGCGATACTAAACTTCCGAAAAATCAACTACCAACATCGTTAGATCTAGTTTCAATTCCTGATATCGTTGCTGAATTGTCAACTCTAAAGAAACCCCATCAAACTCTGGTCGGATTTGCAGCGCAGACTGGAGATTATGTTACGCCTGCGATCGACAAACTCAAGCGCAAAAACCTAGACGCGATCGTCGCCAATCCCGTTGATCAACCCAATAGCGGGTTTGGAAGTGATACGAATCAGGCGGTGTTGATTGATCGCTCCGGTCGCCAACTCACCCTTCCAACCTGTAGCAAACTAGAACTGGCGCATCAACTTTTTGACTTTCTTCAGGCTTAATCCTTTTTGCCTTGCCAGTCGGGACAATTTGAATCCTCCCAGCCGAACGGATGAAATCCGCAAATCAAAGGGGTGCGCTTCTCGCGGCTGTACCCGTATGCAATCCCGTGATAATTCGCACAACCGCGACACGATTTGGGACGCGATGACTCTACCTCGCCAAACCCTTGCTGCGATCGCAAAATTTGCTGATTACTCTGCTGACGATGCCAATTGACATAATCAGCCTTACGCAAAAGATAATCGATTCGTCGAAGCGGGGTTCTAGCTGCATCCATTGGTTTAGGTTCCGGAGTAAGGACAACGTAGCGAAAGCCGAAACTTCAGAAGCACTCGCGCCCTGAATATTTTTAGATTATTCGGATTGAATCAGTTCGCGCCTCACTCCTACGTCTAATTTTTGACGCTGGTTTAGCTCGGATAAATCATGTGCTCCGGTCGCACGATTTGATCGAATTCTTCCCCCGTTAAAAAGCCTAGATCAATGCAAGCCTGCCGTAAGGTTGAATTCTCTTGATAAGCTTTGTATGCAACTTTCGCAGCCCGATCGTATCCAATCTTCGGATTCAGCGCAGTAACTAGCATCAATGAATTTTCGAGAAATTGGGTAATGCGATCGCGATTCGGTTGAATGCCTGCAACCATATGATCGGTGAATGAAGCACAAGCATCTGAGAGAATGCGAATCGAATGAATCAAGTTATGAATTAACACAGGCTTGAACACATTCAGTTCAAAGTTCCCTTGACTGGCAGCAATGCCGATCGCGCTATCGTTTCCCATCACTTGCACACACACCATTGTCATCGCTTCACACTGAGTTGGATTGACTTTTCCCGGCATGATTGATGATCCCGGTTCATTCGCGGGTAAGACTAATTCTCCAAGTCCACATCGTGGGCCTGATCCCATCCAGCGCAAATCATTCGCAATCTTCATCAAGGCGCAAGCTAGTGTTTTGATCGCGCCACTGGTAAAGACGATCGCTTCATGCGCTGCTAATGCCGCAAATTTATTCGGCGCACTGACAAAGGACAATCCGGTTAACTTCGCGATTTCATCGGCTGATCGTTCTGCAAATTCTGGGTGCGTATTAATTCCAGTTCCGACTGCGGTTCCTCCGATCGCTAACTCATACAATCCCGGCAATGTTGCTTCAATGCGAACGATCGCTTGATCTAACTGTGCCACATAGCCCGAAAACTCTTGTCCCAGGGTGAGTGGAACTGCATCCATCAAATGAGTCCGCCCAATTTTGATAATGGTTTCAAACTCGGCTGATTTTTCCTGCAACGCATCCCGCAGCTTTTTGATCATCGGTAACAATGATTGATGAATCGCTTCTGCTGCTGCAATGTGCATCGCTGTGGGAAACGTATCATTTGATGATTGCGACATATTAACGTGGTCATTTGGGTGAATTGGAGCTTTACTGCCTAAAATACCGCCAGCGAGATCGATCGCACGATTTGAAATTACCTCATTTGCGTTCATATTGGTCTGTGTTCCGCTTCCTGTCTGCCATACAGATAACGGAAAATGATCGTTTAGCTTTCCTTCGATCACTTCGTTCGCAGCTTGAATGATCAATTGGGCTTTTTCGGGTGGGAGCTTTCCTAAATCTTGATTGACGATCGCCGCTGCCTTTTTCAGAATTCCAAATGCCCGAATCAACTCGGTCGGCATCCTATCTTGTCCGATCGCGAAATACATCAAAGAGCGTTGCGTTTGTGCGCCCCAGTAGCGATCGTTGGGTACAGCGATCGCGCCCATGCTGTCTGTTTCAGTTCTAGTGGTCATGTGAAGGCTTCCTTGTGCGATCGGCAATCTCTAGACTACGGGATCTGTGGCAAAGGGAAAAGCGAGACCGAAACCGTATAATACAATCGCTCTGACAACTCTAAATTCGATCGTGTGACTCAAAACCCCTTTGATCAACTCGCTAAACAATATTTAGAGGAATTTCTTGCTCCGATTGGTACAGTACAACGACAGTATGAAATTCCAGGTGAGTCTAAATTTGTCGATGTTTGGTTTGTTCCCAACCCAGATGCAACTCAAACCGAAGATTTGGGACTTTTACGACGAATGGTACAACAGCCTTGCCTGTTCGAGCCATATCGCAATGTTCCAACTCGTACTGAGGTGAGAGTATCAGTCATGAAGTTGGTTTGGATACAAGAAGATGAACGGCGCAAAGCTAAACTCGATGAGCTTCCAGAAGAGGCTTTACCTTGTCTGTGGATTCTGGCAGCGACAACCTCGAAGCCATTGTTAGAGGAAGCAGAAGGCAGAGTCAAAGCTGACTGGATGCCCGGAGTATACTTCCTGTCAGGCATCTTTAAGAGCGCTATTGTTGCAATTGATCAACTTCCTGAAACTGAGGACACTTTATGGCTCAGAGTTTTGGGGCGTGACAGAACTCAGGAAAGAGCAATCCGAGAAGTATTGGCGCTACCGCCTGATCACCATCGACGAAATACTATCTTACGATTGCTGACAAACTGGAAGATTAGAATTGATTTAGGTGAACTGGTAAACTTCTGCGATTCGGAGGCGATCATGGCATTTTCAGAAGCGTTCTTAGAATGGGAGCGACAAACTCAAGAGCGAAGTAAACAAGAAGCGGTGGAAGCGATCGCGTTTAGAATGCTACAAAAAAATCTTCCCCTAGAGACGATCTCGGAAGTCACGGGACTAACAATGGAGTATCTCCAGCATCTTCAAGCTGAACGCGATCGATGAGCATTCGATGGTAGAGACAACGACAAATTAGAAGAATTTTAACGATCGACCACTAATCCATCCTTGACATGAATGACTCGTTGAGTTTGCGCTGCAACATCAGGTTCATGGGTCACAATCACGATCGTAATTCCTTGCTGATTCAACTCGGTTAATAAACTCATCACCTCGGTTGAAGTTTGTGTATCTAACGCACCTGTCGGCTCATCCGCTAGCACCAGCGCTGGACGATTGACCAAAGCACGAGCGATCGCAACTCGCTGCTGTTGTCCCCCTGAAAGCTGGTTCGGGCGATTTCCTAACCGCTCTGCAAGTCCAACGCGAGTCAGTGCTTCTGCGGCACGTTCTTTTCTTTGCGATCGCGGAACCCCTGCATACACCATTGGTAACATCACATTCTCTAACGCCGTCGATCGATTCAATAGATTGAATTGCTGAAATACAAAACCGATGCGTTGATTGCGAATAAAAGCGAGTTCATCATTATCGAGTGTAGTTAAGTTCCGACCTTCCAGTACATAATGACCCTCCGAAGGACGATCGAGACACCCGATAATGTTCATCAAAGTTGACTTACCCGATCCAGACATTCCCATAATCGCAACATACTCACCTTCCTCAATGGAAAGATTAATGCCTTTGAGAACAGGAACATCAATATCGCCTAAACGGTAAGTCTTAATGATGTCTTCCATCCAAATCATGGTTGCCATTGTTCAGTCACTCCTGTTCAATCACTCCGTAGTGCTGCGATCGGATCAAGTTTGGCTGCATTCCGAGCCGGAATCACGCCTGCAATCAACCCAACAACCAAGGCAAGCGTTAATCCTGATGCGATCGCGAATCCCGAAACAATAAACGGAAAGCTAAACAGGCTGGATGCTGCGAATGCTAATCCCAATCCCGCAGCCACCCCGATCGCACCCCCCAGCATCGAAACTAAAATTGCCTCCGTGAGAAATTGGCTTAACACAGCGCTATTCGTTGCACCGATCGCTTTTCTAATTCCAATCTCGCGAGTGCGTTCGACCACAGACACTAACATAATGTTCGCAATTCCAATGCCGCCAACCACCAGGGAAATACCTGCGATCGCGCTCACTAATATTGTGAACAGTCCCACAACACTACTAAACGTATTGATAATATCTACCTGATTGCTAATACGAAAGTCATCCGGCGTCGGTGGATAGATATTGTGCCGAATTCTGAGTAGATTCGTCACTTGAAACTGTGCCGCTTCAAGTTGTTCTTGATCTTTCGCTTTCACCCAAAACCCGCTAATCGCACGACCATTTAGCGAGTTATTTCCCACAATTCGCGAAGACATGTTTGTCAGGGGAATATACACACGATCGTCTTGATCTTGTCCACCCACTGATCCTTTTGACTCTGCCACACCCACCACGGTATAGCGCCCATTTTGAATGCGGATATTTGCACCGATCGCGGCTTCTCCTGGGGAGAATAAACTATCGCGAACTGCGCTTCCCAGCACCACAACAGAATTTTCATTCTGCATATCGTCCTGAGTAAAAAATCGCCCCTCTTGCGGCTTGATCTCTTTCACATCGGAATAATTGAGATCAATCCCTAAAATTGAAGTCGAATCATTCTGATCGTTGTAAACAACCTGTCCACCACGCTGTAAAAACGCCGTTACTCCTTCTGCTGCTGGAACCTGACGCCCCGCTGCTTGAGCATCTTCGAGCGTCAGGGTGCTTGCTGATCCGGCTCCTTGGCTAATTCCACCCGATCGTGCCACGCCTGAAAGCACCAGCATCACATTCGTTCCCAGGGCTTGAATCTGCTGTTCTGTCGCTTTCTGTACCCCTTGCCCAACTGAAGTGACTGTAATCACCGAAGCGATTCCAATAATCACGCCCAGCATAGTTAAACTGGTGCGTAATCGATTGCTCCAGAGTGCTTCCACTGCCATCGTAAAGATTTCCAGCAGGGATACGGGATTCGATCGAATCTCTGCAAACTTTCCCATATCATTGACCTCCGCTGCGTCTACCGCCACCTTGAGCTCCGCCGCCACCGCCTGGCGCACCCGGAAAGACCGAAGGCGTTCTCGATTGCGGTCGCTCACCTTGCGGAAAGCTGATCAATACGCGATCGCCCTCTTTCAGCCCTGATTCCACAATGGTTTTATCATCCACGGTTGCGCCCGTTGTAATTCGTTGAAATCGGGGTCTTCCTTGCTCTCGACCGGAAAGCAAAACGCCCGTTCCTTCGGCTTGTCGCACGATCGCAACCGTTGGAACGACTAAAGCATTCTCAATCTGACCGACATTAAATTTCGCATTCACATTCATTCCAGCCTGCAAGTTGTTTTGTCGATCGTCGATCGAGGTCTTTACTTCAAAGTTCGTCACATTCTGATCGACCGTGGATTGATTCGCAACTTGCACCACCGTTCCGGTGAAAGATTTGCCCGGAAAAGCATCGGCATCGATCGTCACTCGCTGCCCCACTTTGATCCGAGAAATGCTCGTTTCTGGCACTTTCGCCACAACTTGATTCGTCGCCGCTAACGCCAAAATTGAAGAAGAAGTCGCAGACGAAACCGCACTACTCGAAGTGGTTGGAGTCACAAACGAACCCGGATCAGCAAACTTGCGCGTAATCACACCGCTAAACGGAGCGCGAATAATCGTGTCATTGATTTGAGTTTGAACGGTTTTGAGTTGTCCTTGAGCACTCAAGACCTGAGCGCGAGCCGCAGCAATATCCTCCGATCGACTCCCTGCCTGCTGTAAGCTCAAAGCTTGCCTTAACTGTTCAACTTGAGCGCGAGCCGCCGCAATTTCCTCTGGACGAGTTCCGGTTTGCTGAAGATTGACGGCTTGCTTGGCTTGTTCAACCTGAGCGCGGGCAGTTGCAAGAGCCGTTTGAGACGTATCAAATTCGCGCTGAGACAATGCCCCAGAGCTAAACAATCGCTGATTCTGGTTAAAGTTCAACTGAGCTTGCTGTAAGCTTGCTTCAGCCGCCGTGAGCTGCGATCGAGCCTGAGCAATTTCCTGCGGACGGTTGCCTGCAATCAGCTTATCTAAGTTCGCTTCAGCCGCCGTGAGCTGCGCTTGGGCTTGGGCAATTTCTTGCGGACGATTGCCAGATTCAAGCTTATTCAAATTTGCTTGAGTATTAGCAATTTGCGCCTGAGCTTGAAGCAATTGTCCTTGTAGGTTCGAGTCATCCATCCGTGCTAGAACCTGACCTGTGACGACTCGATCGCCCTCTTTCACCAGCAACTGTTTCAGCACCCCAGAGCTTTTTGGACTCACATTTACCGATTGGGCAGGCTGCACGGTTCCATTGGCCGAAATTGTAATGGCGGTATCAACGCGATCGACCGTCACCGTTTGCACGCGTCGTCTGGCATCCTGCCGCTGCGATGCCGTGTACTGGTTATAGGCAAAATAGCCTCCGGTTCCCAGGATGCCTGCTGTCAGTAGCCACACCACCCACTTCGGAAGCTTTGGTCTAACTTTCATCCACTGTTTCACAGATGCCATTTCCCCTGCCTCAGTCCGAAACCAACGTTGAACCATCGTGCTTATTAGTGTAGTGAATGCTGTTCCTATTAGACGGCACGATCGCGAAAAGCGTTCAAAGCAAGAACGCAGACGAGCAGAATTAGAGCGGCAGAGAGCAGAACAAGCAGAGCAGGAATTAGAAGCGGAAAGATCGAGAGCAGAGCAAGAAAGATCAAGAGCGGAAAGTGCTGAGCGTGACTTAGAACGAGAACGCTGAAAAGCGCAGCAACTTGCAGAAAAATTGAGGGCGTTAGGGCTTACTTAATCCTGATGATTTTTGAGCGAAGGTTCTAAGACCGGGGCTGTTGATTCGACAGGACTGAGCCAGATAATCCGATCGTCAATCTTCACCATCTTTTCATCACCAGGTACCTGGATGAAAAACCTCTCTTTGCCAAAGGTGATCTTCTCTACTGGCAGCCACCTCTTGCCCTCATGTATCAGTAAGGGAATTTTTGGCTCTGTGCTGTAGTGAACGCGCCAAGCTTTCCAGAGTTGGCGAAATTCAGTGCAGTTTGCTTCGTAGCCTACGGGTATCGGGCAGTGCTCGTATTCGATCAGTCCCTGCGGATTGATTCGAGTTGGGATATATTGCTGAGCTATCAAGATGCGATTGACGAGTTCTTGATAGGCTGTGGATTGCCGTACCAAAACAGCACGAATTTGCCCAACGAGTTTCGCAGTCGCAACCAGTTCGCCTTTTCTGGCTAAGAGTTGCTCAGTGTTAAATGCAGGCTCAATCCGCAAGTTTTGATTTGCCAAAAATGAAATCTTACCCTCAACAAATTTCTTGACTAATTCGGTGTCATCGAGGCTATTCATCGTTCTTAGAAATCAGTAAATACTCGGTAGCACTAATCATTCTCTTGCTACAGTATCGCTGATTCTACTTAGACTTCTTTGTGTTGTTCCAGAAAAGTTACATGAAGAAATCGTAAATTCTACAGTGCTGATAAAGTGCGATCGATAACCTCATAAATCGATTCGAGTTCATCGGCTGTAATGCAGTAGGGTGGCATGATGTAGAGCGTATCTCCGAGGGGGCGCAACAGAAATCCCGCTTCCAGGAATTTCGATCGCAGCCGGGGAGCGATCGCATTAAAGTAGCCGGATTCGTCGTCGGTCTTGATCTCCATTGCCGCGATCGTACCGCAGACGCGGAACTGCTTTAAGCGCGAATGAGCCAGCAGATAGCGATCGAGAAATTTCCAATGCAGGTCTTCTAAGCGTTTATACGCATTCGGATTTTGTGTCAGTAATTCCAGGGAGACAACTCCGGTTGCACAAGCGAGGGGATTTCCGGTGTAAGAATGTCCGTGATAAAACGCTTGAGTGGGATCATCTTGATAGAAGGCTTGATAAATCGCTTCGTTTGCGATCGTCACTGAAAGCGGTAGACATCCACCGGACAGACCTTTGGATAAGCAAATAATGTCAGGGGTTGCAGCAGATTTCACACAGGCAAACAGTTCACCCGTCCGCCCAAACCCCGTCATAACTTCATCATAGATGAGCAACACATTAAACTGATCTGCTAATGTCCTCAGTGCTTGTAAAAATTGAGGGCGACACATTCGCATTCCACCCGCCCCCTGAATCAGAGGCTCGATGAAAATGCCAATGATGTTTTGTTGTTTGAGTAATTGTTCGATCGTCTCTAAAACTTCTGCTTCTTTGCGCTCGATCGTTGAATCCCCTCGATAAGTTGCCGGAAACGGAACTAACGCAGTCTCGAACATCAAATCGCGGAATGGCTGCCACCAAGTTGAGCCAGAACCGATCGACATGGCACCGATCGTGTCCCCGTGGTAGCCCCCCTCAAAGGTAATAAATGTGCTGCGTTGTTCTCCAAGGTTGCGCCAGTATTGATATGCCATTTTCAGCGCTACTTCTACCGAAGTTGAACCATTATCAGAAAAGAAAACTCGCGTTAGCTCAGACGGTAAGTGAGCTAATAGATTACGCGCCAATCGCTCAGCCGGATCATGCGTGAATCCAGCAAAAATCACATGCTCTAGCTGTTGAGCCTGTTGATAAAGCGCTTCAGCCAAAGCAGGATGACTATGACCATGAATAGTTACCCACCAGCTAGAAATACAATCGAGAATGCGGCGATCGTCTTCAAGTTCTAGCCAAACTCCGTCGCCCCGCTTCACTTTTAACGGTTCAGGGGTGGTTTTCATCTGCGTGAAAGGTCGCCAGATCGGAGAGTGTGCGTTCATAGTCAGTGTTAACTTCAGTGATGTTCATTGTCTCAATGACTGCGCGATAATATCAACAGAAAACTGGACTTTGATCAGTGAAAAAACGATTGCTCATTCTGGGCGGCACAACAGAAGCAACACAATTGGCAGCAAAAGCCTCAGAACTTCCCAATTTAGATGTGATTTCTTCACTGGCTGGACGCACTCAACAGCCACATCATCCTTTGGGAGACCTGCGGATTGGGGGGTTCGGGGGCGCAGTAGGACTGTTTCACTATCTGCAAGACCAGCAGATTGATTTACTAATTGATGCTACGCATCCGTTTGCGGCTCAGATTTCGTGGAATGCGGCAACCGCCGCCGATCGCGCTTCGATTCCAAGATTAGCGATCGTCCGTCCTGTCTGGGAAACTGAACCCCATTGGATCGAAGTCGAAAGCAATGAAGCCGCAGCAGGTCTGTTACCGGAGATTGCAAAGCGAATTTTTTTGACGATCGGGCGACAGGAACTCGCAACATTTGCTCATCTCACACAGCTATGGTTTCTGATGCGAATGATTGATCCTCCCGTTGCAGGAACGCCAATTCCACCGGGAGAGGTTTTGTTAGCGCGTCCACCGTTTTCAGTTGCACAAGAGCGATCGTGGATGCAGAGTTATAACATTCAAGCCATTGTCAGTAAAAATAGCGGCGGTGTTGCAACCGTTGCTAAGCTAGTTGCAGCTCGTGAGTTAGAACTACCTGTTGTGATGGTGCAGCGTCCAACGATGCCAGAGGGAGCCTCTGTTTCTGATGTTGATGCTGCATTGTTGTGGATCAATCAACAGCTTTGATCACAGACCATTGCGTAATCGGTGACATTGCTTTCCAGCCCAAGAACTTTCCGATCGGTTCTGCTCTCTGAACAGCAATTCGGCTAAGTTCTCCCCCAATTTGACTTTGCCACTGAAACAATTGTGCTTCGGTTTCAACTGTGACAGCATTTGCAACCAGTCGCCCACCCGAACGCAGCGATCGCCAGCAGGTTTCCACGACATCCGGTGTGGTCAATCCGCCACCGATAAAAATGGTGTCCGGTTGAGGAAGATGCTGAAGCGCGATCGGTGCTTTTCCCGCAACGATTTTGAGATTGGGAACACCGAGCGTATTGGCATTTTGAGCAATTAACTTTAAGCGATCGGCGTTCGATTCAATTGCTATTGCTTGACATCGGCGATCGGAGCGCATCCATTCGATCGCAATTGAGCCACAGCCAGCCCCCACATCCCAAAGCAGCTGTCCGGGTAGCGGTGCAAGCGTCGAAAGGGTAACGGATCGGATTTCGCGTTTAGTTAACTGTCCATCGTGTTGATAAGCAGCATCGGGCAGTCCTGGGACGCGAGGAGGGACAGGCGCATTTGAGCAAGTGATCGCGATCGTGTTGAGATCTGCAATATCGGTATGATTCCAATCAGCAGCGGTACTTGCAAGAATGCGTTCTTGGGTTCCACCCAAATGCTCTAGCACGATTATTGAACTTTCCGCTAAGCCACGATCGCGCAGCATTTGAGCCACAATTCCAGGCGTTTGACGATCGGCGCTTAACACTAAAATTCGCGCCCTCGAATACAGCACCGCATTTAGTAACGCTGGATCGCGACCACAAAGACTCAGGGTTTCGACTTCAGACATCGACCAACCCAAGCGAGAACAAGCCAGACTGAATGCCGAAGGCGCAGGAATAATAATCATTTCATCGATCGCAATGCGACGAACCAAAGTTGCACCAATGCCGTAACACATCGGATCGCCGCTAGCTAATACACACACCGATCGCCCCCGATAGCTCAACAGCTTTTGAATTGAATCTTCGATTGGAGAAGTCCAGCGAATTCTAGGGCGCGAATCAGCAGGCAGCATTGCCAAGTGACGATCGCCGCCGACCAGAATTTCAGCTTGCTCAATCCGCGATCGAGCGATTGAGGCAACCCCGTCTATTCCATCATCGCCAATTCCAACGATCGACAACCATTTCTCCATATCCGATCTCGATGTGAGCAGTTCTGATATGATGGTAGAAGATTTGTCGGATGACTAGCTCAATGGTAGAGCATCGGACTCTTAATCCGCTGGTTCTGGGTTCGAGCCCCAGGTCATCCATTGGTTCTAGCCTTCAGATAAAAGCCATGAGCCAAATCTGATCCTAGAGCCAGTCTACAACTGAATAACGTGGACTGCGGATCAATGTCGTATTCACAACTTTTAACGGGATGAAATGCCCATAAAAAGCTATGAATACTAAGACTGATACCGCCATTTTTGATGTGTGTGAGAAGCTGACTTATTTAACTAGAACGCTTATACTCCGGTTCTCACACACATTATTTTGAGGATTGAAAAAGGTGATCGCGCCTAATCCGGGAACGCTAAACCCGTCCCTTATTTCCAGTGGCGATGGAAGAAATCGATTTTTTAATGAATTCTGAACCCGCGATCGTGCCCATGACGATCGAAGCTTGGGTCATTCTGGCGTTCATGCTTGGGCTAGTGGCTTGGGGCTTATGGGAGCTCCAGCAGAAAAACCTGCTCCAGCAGAACCCCCTGTCCCTGCCGTAGCCCGTCCCGTGGAACCACCCGCAGCTGAACCATCGCCTGCTGAGGCACCGCCACCAGAACCTGCTCCCGCAGCTGAACCGTTGCATGCCGAGCCATCTCCGGCAGAGTCACCAGCAGCAGAAACGCCTGCCCCTGATAAACAGTAATTTGACTGGAGTATGTAAAGGATATTCTTGGTCTCAACTCAGGTTCTTCAGACTGACACTTAAGTTCTCTTCCATCGACAGTGCAATCTCGTCAAAAACTTTCGCTCTCTTGGCACATGAACGGATGTACATCGTTCTCGTCATCTATCCCGTTTTTCGGCAAGTACAGTTCGCGATCTACAAAGGCATGCTCAATCGCTAGATTCAGGTCGTCCTTTTAGAGCGTAAAATTAACCAGTTAACTTCTGTCGTGTAACCGAATGCATAGGCTCCTATCCCCGTGGGTGAAAAGCAAGGGGCGCTTTCAGGAGGAAGAACCCTGAATCCAGTGAATTAGATTTGTTTAAGTCCCTTGAATCCCCAAGGTGTTTAGGAAACCAAATAGCGGTATGTGACAGTGAGATCTTGCTAGGGAGATGGAAGGGGCATGGTTCGCGCAATTAATTCAAGTCAGTATTACAGGAAAGTAATGCGCTGGCTGCTTGAAGAGGACAAGCAAACCCAGGAAGGACCTTATTCTAAGCAGCACGCCCATCGAACTCATGCGTGGTGGAAGGTGATGTGCCTCACCGGAGTGGATTATTTCTCGACTTTGGGCTATCAACCTGGAATTGCAGCTTTAGCAGCAGGGAACCTTTCTCCAGTAGCGACCTTAATTTTGGTGTTACTAACCCTGTTTGGTGCATTACCCATCTATCAACGAGTTGCAGCTAAAAGTCCTCATGGAGAGGGCTCAATTGCAATGCTGGAACATCTCTTGCCATGGTGGCAGGGCAAGTTTTTTGTGCTTTGCCTGCTGGGCTTTGTCGCAACTGACTTCATCATTACCATAACGCTTTCGGCAGCGGATGCGACTGCTCATGTTATTGAGAATCCGTTAGCTCCTCACTTTCTGCATGATCAAGCTGTTGCTATTACGCTTGTCCTCATTACCTTGCTGGGAGCAGTCTTTCTCAAGGGGTTTCAGGAGGCGATTGGGTTAGCTGTTTTCTTGGTCAGTGTTTATCTACTGTTGAATCTGATTACAATCGGAGTTGGGATATCCCAAATTGTCCATCAACCAACGGTCATCGTGGATTGGCAACGGGCTCTGTTCGCCAGTCATAACAATCCTGTTGCGATGCTCGGCATGGCAGCCCTGCTGTTTCCAAAACTAGCACTGGGTCTATCAGGATTTGAAACAGGTGTGGTTGTAATGCCGCTCGTAAAGGGAAGCGACAGCGACACCGAGGAACATCCAACCGGGCGTATTCGTAATACGCGCAAGTTGCTGACCGCAGCAGCACTCATTATGAGCCTGTACTTACTAAGCAGTAGCTTGGTGACCACCCTGCTGATTCCACCAGCAGAATTCAAAGCAGGAGGAGAAGCCAGTGGACGAGCGCTAGCTTATCTAGCTCATCGTTATCTCGGGGGTGGATTTGGAACTGTCTATGATCTCAGCACGATCGCGATTTTATGGTTTGCTGGTGCTTCAGCCATGGCAGGATTACTCAACATTGTGCCGCGCTACTTACCGCGCTATGGTATGGCACCGAACTGGGCCCGGGTGACACGTCCGCTAGTTCTGGTTTATACCGCTATTGCTTTCACTGTAACCATTTTGTTTAGAGCAAATGTAGAGGCACAAGGGGGAGCCTATGCCACCGGGGTATTAGTGCTCATGACCTCGGCAGCAGTTGCAGTAACACTCTCGATGCGTCGTCATGGATCAAAACACGCAAGATTTGCATTCGGGGCAATCACATTGGTGTTTCTGTACACGACCCTTGTGAATATCATTGAGAGACCTGAGGGCATTCGGATTGCTGGCTTTTTCATTGCTGCAATCATCTTGACTTCATTAGTTTCGCGAGTCTGGCGATCCACTGAGCTCCGGGTCGAGAAAGTTGAAATGGATGAAACTGCTCATCGGTTCATTACCGAAGCCAGCCAAGATACGGTGCGGGTCATTGCGAATCGACTGAATACGGGGGATGTTGAAGAATATTACTGGAAGGAAAAGGAAGTTCGAGAGGATCATCATATTCCAGAATCCGATGCGGTTCTGTTTTTGGAAGTTCAAATTGCTGATGCATCCGAGTTTGCCAATAGTGTTCGAGTCAAAGGGATTACCGTTGGCGACTATCGGATTTTGAGGGTTGAGAGCGCTGCTGTCCCCAATGCGATCGCGGCAATTTTGTTATATACCCGCGACCAAACCGGCAAATTGCCGCATGCCTATTTTGGTTGGGTAGAAGGCAATCCGATCCAATACTTGCTGCGTTTCATTCTGTTTGGCGAGGGTGATATTGCTGTGGTGACGCGCGAAGTACTTCGTAAGGCTGAAAAGAACCCTCAACTCCGTCCTGCGATTCATGTTGGAGGTTAAGTAATCGTCATCCATTCTGTTCGACCTCATGAACGCGCTGGTTGCACTGACCTTTACGGCAAGAACCCTCAGTAGGCAGAGCAAACCCTCCTGCTGAGGGTAATCACAGCACCCATCTTTCTGATTTGCCAATACGATTTACGTAGGAAATTTAGCGTGACTAGAGTGACGAATGGAGTATCTCAATCCTATGCTCAGCCAGACTGTCTTTTCATCGGCATAGTATGCTGAATTTTCCAGCCAGGATCACAATGGGATAGGGAAAGAATCTGTAACCCCGGAATCCACATGTAGCGCTAAACCCTTAAACTCAATTGTAAATGAGTCATTAATTGAGAATCTGTAGCCTAGAACGATTTTCATTAGCATTTTAAGAAGAATGCGTTTGATTCGTTCGTCGTACCAACCAATAACAGAACGATAACGCTGCAACAATTAAGGCAAGCCCACCTAAATAGAGGTTAGGTGTACTTTTAGCATCGAAGATAATAATCTTTCGGGCAATAACAATTAACGAGGCGGTAATGACTAGCTCAACTTGAATGACATGTCGTTTGAGATAAACGGTAATATTCTCTAGAACTGCAAGGGCAACTAAAACATTAAGAAATAGCCCAAAGAGTTCAATGAGAGTGGTTGAAGGATTTCCACTTAGAGTCAGAAGAATTTGGTTTATCAAAAACACGATTAATTCAACAACTGAAATGAGCAGTACAACAATCATCGCAATCGACAAAATCTTGGCATTAAAAGATCCTACTTGCTTGAGAATTTTCAAAAAATTCTCATCGCTGCTTGCTGCTCTAATCTGCTTGCATAAATCTTGCCATTTCGTCATAGGTTTTCTGAACACAAAAGCTTGTGTGCATTAGTTAACAAACAATTGATAGTCATTGAATACTTACTCATCATTATTGAGATCTTATAGCAATAGTGCGATAAAATCTTCTTGCCATAAATAAAGATCATATGGACAAAGATCAGGAGTACAAGATTTCCTACTTTTGTACCCGTATCAAAATACTCCTCCAATCGGTGCCGTGGATTTCTTTAAGCTTGTTACTCACGGGCTATATTATCCAGGGCTACTTGCTCGCTCAAGTCCATGCTCCCTGGCTGATTTATCTGTCCATCGTCATGGGGTACATTCTATTACAGTTAGTGATCTTCCATCCATGGACACAGCAGGCTAGAAATATAGTCAAGCAGTGGATTAGTTCAGATGCCCTTCGTCTCATCGAAATCTTCGTATTAGTCTTCCTGATCTCCCTTGTGGTGAGCGCTTTAAAGCTATTTGAAGAAATTCTGTTAATCCTAGCAGCAGAAATTCTTGCAAGGCTCGACCTTCAACAAAGAGAACTCAACCAAACGCAAAGAGGTGTAACCTTAACTTTATGTTTTGCAGCAGGTCTAGCGATTGGATCGACAATTCATCAGCTAATGACTCAATCGCTTACATAGTGAGGCTCTATTGCTCAGATAGTAAATCCCCAGCAATCGATAGCATTGAATTGTGATTATGGCACAAGGCGATTCTGCACATCTAAACTTATGAATTGTATTAACCTACTCTCCTATGTTAGCGATCGAGAGATCACCGATTCTCGCTTCAATTCCGAAACTTCTTGCTCTAGTCTGGCAATTCGGCTCAATGGGCCATCGTCGCTGCCGATTCCGAGATATTGCACGATCGCGTTATGGATGACGGCTGAGGGTTGAATGTCGCTGGCGGCTGCCAGTTGTTCGATTTGTGCCTTAATCTCTGGCTCGACTCGACAGCCCACCATTACTTTAGGACTCGACATCGTTGGAATCCCCCGCAATCTTCACAAGCATCGAGGGATTGCGGCAAAGTTCCATTGGAATATTGACGCTCCAAGATCACCGTTGTCCTGAACGATCGCTTGATTGTTCGATCGCTTCAGAATTTGGTTTACGGCTCCCGATCGCGTCGTATAAATCCGCACCACTTTCTCTGCATAGTTGAAAGCGATCGTAGTTTCGTGTTCGTCAATTGACATTTTTTTCTGCTCACCGTCTGTCCCTATTAGTCTAAGCCGAGACTCAGATCGAGAGCATTGATAACTCTATTTAATGGGTACATTTGCTTCCATCTTGCAAGATGTCTCGATCGTCCTGTGCAAAATAAGATCGTCACTTAGTCCAAATACGCCATTTCTAGTCCAGGCATTTCTGAGGCGAGTTAGATTAATCGCTTAAATCATTGCCAGATGTGAATTCTGAGTTTTATTGATTTGATTGAACTTCTGCGGTTATAGCAGAAGTTCAGGGTATTTGTAATATATCTTTGAACCTCATTGACGGTGAGAATGCTCACTATATCTACGTTTCAGCCTTTCAGATACCTTCTTTCCCGGGCTAACGATCGCTCTCCATTTTGACCGATTAGCCTATTGTCAGAATTTATCGATTACCCTTTTCACCAAAAGCGCGTAAGAGCCTAATTTGCGTGGTACGCGACAACTGCATAAACACACAGCGCTAATCGTGAACATCTCACAGAGCAGCCTTAGCGCTACTCAATTCATGATTTGAGCAGTTCACAGCACAAATCGGACTGCTATGTTGACTGGCCTTTTGAATGGAGACCTCTAGATAATGATTACCAAAATGATCACCAACTCTAAAACCGTTTTAGCTTTGACGTTTGTGATCTCTAGCGGATTTACTTTGATAGATTCCGTCATGCACGTGGCGTCAGCAGGGTTCATCGGTGTTCCATCTAACTATGTCTACGACACGAGCGGTCGATCAGGACCCGTTAGCCGCCACGACTACTGTACCAACTCGCCCGACGAGTTCCCGAATCCTTTCGGTAGCAATGCCGACTTTCGCGGACCTTGTGCTCGTCACGACCTTTGCTACGACAGCCCAACCGACAAAAAGAAATGCGACGTGCGTCTCCTTCAGGATATGTATACCAATTGCAAGAATGAATACGGGCCATTCAATCCCGTTCGCCATTCTTGCTTAAAAACGGCAGGGATCTACTTCAAAGCCGTTGTAATCGCCTGGTAGGAGTCAAAGTATTTCAGTCTAGCTAACATCTCCTCCGCAGAAGATGTTAGCTAGGTGCTTCATGCAATAGAAAAGTTTGCTCAAGATGGAATCCCAGATCAAGCGATCGCGCTGATGGAACATAACACCCCTGGCAAAATGCGATATTTTATCGTAATTAAGCGAGAATAATACAAAAGTTCTTTCACGAAGGACAAAAAACAATATGATCGAGCTTCCGCACTTAAATTTGGTTCAGCAGTTGCATTCGGGTATTCAAGATTTGAAGTATCGATACCCCGATCGCTGGAAATCGATGCTTGAATCACTAGCCAATGATCCAAATGTGAATATTGAGCAACTGGCAAAACGACAAACTCCAGCAACGGCAGCGACAAAAGCACCGCTGATCGACTTCAGCGAAGAGCGGATTAAAGAGATTGCGCGACGGGCATACGAGGGACGGTAAAACGCATAACCATAGAAATGCATGAGTGGACGCGACAAACGCCCCAAGATTCAGCGCGATCGCGATCGTGCCACTGTTGCTGAGCTAAGGCTTAAAGGCTGGACTCAGCAGCAAATTGCTGACTATTTAGAGTTAGATCAGTCCACAGTTTCGCGAGATTTGAAAGCCTTGGAGGAGCAGTGGAAAGAATCAGCCTTGCGAGATTTTGACCTTGATCGCGCAATGGAATTAGAGCGGCTACGTTTAGCAGAGCGCGAATTTTGGGACGCATGGCAACGATCGCAACAGTCGAAAGAAACCTCAATCCGTGAGCAACTGAGGAACGCGATCGCGGATGAGCAAGGCGGCTCGATTGCTGGAGATGGTCGCATCAAGATTGCCACTCGAACCGAGCAGAAAACCGGAGAAGCGGTGTTTCTCAATGGCGTGATCAAATGTATCGAACTGAGATCGAAGCTACTCGGACTCTACGCGGAAGGTGCAACGAATCTCGGTGGCTCCATTCATCTGAACGAATCGCAGTTAGGCACGATCGCCGCACTTATGGGAGAGAAAGCAGATGTCTCAGGCAGTTGATCAAGCCTTTGTTCTTCAATTTCTGCGATCGAACCTTGCCGCATATTCGGCTGCAATGTTTTCAGACTTTAAGCCCGGAAGACATCACAAACTGATTGCTGAAAAGCTCGAAGCGGTGAACCGAGGCGAAATCAAACGCCTTTGTGTGACGATGGCTCCGCGTCATGGAAAATCGAAACTCGCGTCTGAACTGTTCCCAAGCTTTTACTTAGGACATCATCCAACGCACCGGATTTTGTCATTATCCTATGGTCAAGATTTGGCGGATGTGTTCGGGCGATCGGTCCGAAACTACATCAAATCTCCGACATTTGGGGCACTGTTCCCAGATTGCAAGCTGTCCCCAGATTCAAATTCGATCAAGCGGTTCAACGTGGTACCAGGCGGCGGCTATGCAGCGATCGGGGTCGGAGGTGCGACCACCGGACGGGGCGCAAATCTGCTGATTCTGGATGACCTAGTTAAAGATAGGCAGCAAGCCGATTCACCCGCATATCGAGAAACGCTGATCGATTGGTACAAATCAGTAGCTCGAACCCGATTACAACCGGACGGCGCGATCGTATTGGTTCAGACCCGCTGGGGCACTACCGATTTTGTTCAGTGGTTGCTTGATGAAACCGAGCATGAAGGATGGGAGACGATTAGCTTACCTGCGATCGCGCTCGAAAATGACGCGCTAGGACGGAAACCCGGTGAGCCACTCTGGGGAGAAGCTTATGATGCAGATGCGCTCTCAGAAATTCGTGCAACGCTTGGATCTCGCGATTGGTGGGCACTGTACCAACAGCAACCGATCAGCGATGCGGATGTTATTTTTGAGAGTCGCTATTTGAAGTTCTATCGAGAATTGCCCCCAAACTTAGAGCTATACCAATCTTGGGATTTAACCTTTGGCGGAATGGGTGAGGGGTCTAGCTGGACGGTCGGGCAAGTCTGGGGAATTCGCGGCAAAGATAAATATTTAGTCGCAATGGACAGAGAGCAGCGCGGATTCAGTTCAACGTTGCAAGCAATTGAATCAATGTGCGATCGCTATCCTGCGACCCGAAAGATTTACATCGAAAACAAAGCAATGGGAAGTGCCGTGATCGAGACGTTGCAGAAGAAACATCCCACCAGAATCACACCTGTGACCCCGATCGCGTCGAAAGAGCAGCGAGCTTATGAAGTCTTGCCGCATTTCGAGCGCGGTGAAGTTCATCTGCCTGATCCATCGCTTTACGGATGGGTGAAACCATTACTGAACGAAATCGAACTCTTTCCCAAAGGTGCGAATGACGACTGCGTTGATAGCATGACCCAATTTCTAAGCCAGAAGCTGAAGAAAGCATCATCTGCGATCGCCGTCGGAAAACTTCAACAGTTCTCAATTCGGTGAAACGCTTGCCATCTGGATATTTGCGAGTCCGCTATGAAGCGTTTTTTATCGCGACATAAGAGAAGGACAATAGGAGCGAATCGCGACGTTAACGAACTGATTTGCACCATACCGAGCAGTCATTGGATGCAGATTTGACAGATTTGAACTGTTGTCCCTAGATGCCTGAGAAAATCCCCGAATAGCATCGGAGATTATCAATGACTTCGGGACATCTGCGGCTCTTTGATCGCATACTTTCGTAGCGAGGTTGTAAGTAGCATCAGGCTGCTTAGCAACCATTAGCCCAATAAGAGCTGTTGCCTCAAGTGCGCGTTGCTTATCCTCTTTAGACTCCTGCACTTCCCTTTGAGACCGATGTTGTCCTAAACGTTGTTCTAAACGTTGTTCTAAAGATTGCGAGAATTCTTGCGTCTTTCTAATACTTTCTTCTGAAAATTCTTCTGCAAAAGCTGCGTCTTTTTCAGGTGTTCGCCAATGGTCAGGGGCGGCTTGTGCTATTCCTGAGAACAGTCCAGACAATATAAAGACCAGCGCTAGATTCTTAAGCATTTCGCATTTTCTCCTTGGGCTTTCGTGTATCAATCTACACTGGGCTTGGATTTTTTTTCTCGTCCTCATTAAAGCTTTTTGATTATTAGGCTTATCAACAGTAGAGCGATCGCTCCCATAAAAAAAAATCCCGCTGATCATAACGATCGCGGGATTTCTGCTCTTATTGACGCGGAAAAATTTGCTCCCATCCATTCTCGAAAATGATTTCATCGACTCGTTCTTTACCAGCCGCGATCGCGGCTTCTGGAGTCCGAAACTGCATCAAGCTTTTCGTTTTGTAGGCGTGTTCAGGCTCGATGAGAGTAAAACCAAATTCGCCATAAAGATCTGATTTTTCTTGCCTTGGAATCACTAAATGATTGCGATATGAAGTGGATTGATCCATGAGATGACGTACCCGCGGCGTGGGTAGTGGCACATTTTCTGGAACAAGTCCTGTTATCTCAGACTCTGCAACAATGTCGTCTGAAAATTCATGGGGTGCAGGCTCAAATCGAAGTTCATAGCCCCAGCCCGCTTTACCGCTGCCGTTTTCCGTCGATTCTTCACTGAAAATTACAGCAATCACTCGACCTCTCAAAACCTCAAGTAACTCATTATTGTCACGATCTCGGCACTCCACGACAACTCGATCACCAATGGAATATCTAGGAAACACGGTTCAATCCTCCAATTTTCAGAATTCGTTTCAAAATGTGGCGCTTAGTTCCGTCTGATACTTGAAATTCGTTCACGCGGCTCTTGATTTGAATTGATTTAGTCTCTTTTGATGGGTCATCCATAAGCCGATATCGCTTTGATTTTTCCAACATTCGAGCAGGGCAGCGCGTCTCTTTCCGCTCAGTCCAGCGATCGGGCATTCCTTCCAACTAGAAGACTTGGGAACCCATCGAAACAGACGATCGCTTTTCTCGTTGATCGGCGGAATCCAAAAGTAAACTTGTTCAGTTCCAAGCTTTTTCGATGTGGCAGTAAACCTCAAGCCGATCGGATCAAAATGCTTGAATTCGGGCAGACGAAATGATGCTAATTCCATGCGTTACCTCTGGAGATTGTTAATAGTTTAATAGTGCGATCGTAGAAGGGTGTAATTCTTCCTTGGTCTTGACACGGGTGACACGAGTAGCCCTGACACGACCCTTGACACGGGCTGAAACGCCCCGTGTCATCGTTCTTATGTCACCCGTGTCAGGCGTGTCACTCAGAATCGAGAATTTCAATTTGTGTTAGCAGATATCGAAATTGAGGGCGGCTAAAACCTTTCCTTGCTGCGTTATAGTTCGCGTACTGTTGCGAGAAAGATAACCCCGAATTCTTATCAATCCATTCTCCTAATTCAGCGATCGCTAAAACCAATTCGGTGCGAGAGAGACTTGGCTTTTGAATATTGCTCTTGTCTTCCTTATTCGCTTGATTGCTCTGGGTAACTTCAGGGGCAATTGCTGGGGTTACAATCGGGGCTTGACTTGTTGGATTAGCTGCCGTCAGTCCCTCCCCTCGATCACTGCCTGGATTGTCCAATCTCGGCATCGGTCGCCATTCGCCAATCGCTGTATGAAAGTAAGCAATTCCTTTAAGAATTGAATGATTCTTGAGATGTTGCGTTGCAGTTGAACGGCTGACAGCGCTTTGAAAGACTGCCTGATTCGTGAGTGCCTTTGGAAATACTTTGACGCTTGCCCCGACCGATTCAATGAAGGCGAACTGGGTAGAGTTAGCGATCGCAAGGAAGTAGATGTTCCCACGATCGCCACTGCCTAGCCCTAGTTCTTCCAGGGACAGCGCTTGAACAGTCCCATAGAGAAAATGACGGTTCGCATTCCCTTGGATGGCGAAATATGAGATGTAGTGGGCAATATTTTGCCATTCTGCCTTCATGCCTGCGTTGATGTATGCAGCCCTCACGCCGTTGATCTCAGAGAATGCAATGAATGACATCGGCTGTTGAACTGCAAGCTTGAGCGCGGCTAATAGCCCGGAATGATAACTTTCTGGATGATCCAGCATTGAGAAATGGAGCGTCTTGTCGTAAATCTCGCGGCTCCATAACGCCCGTTCATTCGGATGATTCTTGCCGTCGATACCCAGGAAATAAGCATTGTGAGCGCTACGATTGCGCTTCATGAGGTTATAGAGCGTGATGTCTTTTCCTGCCTCTGATTGCCCGAAAATCAAAGTGTTATAGGGCTTCTGAATTGCCAGAGACATCAGATCTTCAGGTAATCCAGCTTGATCTACTGTTTGGTAAGAGCGATTGAGCAATGCAACCGAATCGGCTTGTACCTGAACATCGATCGCGCTTTGCTCTCCCAGTTGTGTTGTGATTCTCACTGGTTCACGTTCAGGCAAGTGCGCTTGATAGTTTGGAGTTTCAACGCCGTTCACATCGTCGTAAAGGTTTGATATGACTTCGCGGGCTTCTCTGCCGCTTAAGTTGAAAGATTCAAACACCTTTATTGCTGCGTAACCTGCAAGCGCGATCGCAATCACCGGACTTACCGGAGCGGCAGTGATAGCAGCGATGCCCAAAAATGCAGCCTTCATCGTGGGAATGAAGCCTTGATCCGGTTCGGACTCTACAATCTGAGTGTTGCCGATCGTCCAGATGATGTGGGCTTCTGAATGTTTCGAGAGTTGGGACATGATAGGGACTCCGTAAGCGGACAAAGGAACTAGAGCCGATCTGGGGTGCATTAGATCGGCTTTGATAGGTTTAGCCACGCATCGCGCGGAAAATGCGCCACACGGCAAGAACGAACCGGATTAGAATCTCGACGGCAAAGATCGAAGCCAGCATTAAGCCGAATTGCACATAGAGAATTTTGTCGATCGTCCAGAGTGGTGCATCCTTGATGAATGCAGTCCATCCGCCACGGTAGGGAGCGAAATAAGCAAGGTTGACCGCAAGCTCAAGTAAGTAAGCGATCGCGCTAAACTTGCCGACCTCGTTAAACACATCCAGCAACCATTCCGCAATTTTCTTCTGATACTTAGCAATCTGGGGATTGTCGCTATCCGGTTCTTTCTGCGCTTTGAGCCAAGCTACGATCGCCCCATAAATCGGCGGCACTGCCAACAGTGTTGGGGAAATCTGAACCACGTTGACGATCGCCCAGAGTCCAGCACCAAGGGCATTAATCAGAATCCATCGCAAAAACGCAAACAACAGACCGAGAAAGGGGATTGCAACCAGGGCGTTGTATAACCTTGTCGCTGCAATTTCACTTCCGATTAGATGACCTACTTCGATCCAAGGCGTTGCAGAGAAGAAAGCTAAAACCCCCGCGATCGCATAAAAGCTATATTCTGCAAATCGGAGCAATGCTCTGTTGCTATGGTGCGATCGTTTAGTTTGGCTTGATTGTTGCGTCGATTGTTGAGAGTGACCACTTGAGGCTGTCTTCATTTCAAGTTGCTCCTGAATTCTTGAAGTTTGTTTGCTTCGACTCGATAGATTTTGCTGAGAAATCCGCCCTCAGTTGTGATCGCTGTGTCGCCAAATTGATTGCACACAGTAATGCCAGGGGGCATTGGCTGAACCCCGTTGATCGGATTCCCTTGCTTGTCAAATCGCGGAGTTTTGGGATTTGCGGGGAATGTCTGAGCATCCCAAACTCTTGCTTTGTTCTGGAATCGAGCAGGTTTATTGTTCTGAGTCAGCACAACGGCAACACAGCCCGATTTAGCGCGATCAAGAGCAGTCTTAGAGTCGGATTGAGCCTTAGTAAGTCGAGACTCTTCAGACGTTTGCTCTGCTTGATTCTGGGCGGCTTCTGCTTGTCGAGCCTGGATGCTTGCTTGATATTGCAGGATTCGACCGGAATCGATGATGCAGCCGAATACGATCGCAAGTCCTAAGAGCGATCGGGTAACGGTCTTTTTTGAAATGCTGTTCATTTCAGGTAGTAACCTTCCATCAATTGATGACAGATTGAGACGCATAGACCGAGTGTGCTGTCGTCTCCGATGTTGTAGTCTGCGAGAATTTCAAGGCAGCGTTCGACATCTGAAGAAAATGGTTCAACTCGAATTAGATCGCTTTGCAGGAAATCGCTCAATGTGATCGGGTCGTCACCTTCCTCCTGCGATCGCGTGTCGAATTCTTGCCAGTCTCCGAAAATGGCGAGCAGATTTAGTTTTTCGCAAGCGCTTAGCGTTGATAAACGCTCTCCAAATTCAGAGATCAACGCTTGAATTGCTGGACTATCAGCGTGATAGGTGATCAAACTTTGTTTTGTCGCCATAATAAAAAAATCCTCAATGCTTGACGTTGTTGGGGTGAGCCGATCGCGTTTTTTTGTCACGGCTGGCGCGATCGGTTTTGAATGTTACCAATCGTCGTAATCGTCAATCTGAGTAAAACTTAGTGTTTTCAGGGCTTCCAAGTCCTTCAACAGTCCTCGGAGTCGCACTGGGGGAGAAGTACGATCGCCGTTCAAGTAATCGATCTCGTCCATTACCTCGCGGGTGAGAGTATCGAAGAATCGCTCACCCGTTACCATCTGCCACCCGGTTAAGCTGAACGGCGGATTAGGAAAAGTGGCGCGATCGCACGTCAAATACCAATCGCAAAGCGCACGAACTTGCTCATCGTTCATAAATTTGGATCGTTCAGTCGTTTCGGAAGTTCACCGGATGCGCCAGCGATCATTTGCTGTATTCGATCGAGGTGTTCTAGTTCCGATTTGGGTAATGCTTCCAGCTTCTTTTCGAGTAGCGCTGCAAGTTTTCCGAGACACGCGATCGTGTCAAGTCGAGAAACTTGCTTAATCCGCTTGCTGCGGTTCACGAACCCATCAGATGACTTGACCTCGATCGCACTGCCATCAACAAGCGATCGACCGATATCAGAAGCCAGAAAACAAAGATCGGTGAAGGATGCCTTGCTGCAATTTGCACCGTAAAACTGGCAGATTTGATTGAACAGCTGGGACATTAGAACCTCACCTCATATGAACTTGGGAAGTTTTCAGACAGTCCGCGATCGAGCAGCGGCAGGAAAGCTTCGGTGTACTCCAGCGCTAGATCGGCAATTTTGGCTTCTACCGGAATGAAGTCTTCATTCGCTTCGATCGCCGCTTGATCTTCCGCATTTAATTTCTCAATCAGCGCGGAATTACAAAGCAGCGATTTGAAAGCCTCGATCGCAACCTTGGCGTACATCTCCGGGGTAGCTTGAATGTTGTGATACATCTCGAAAAATTCCTTTGCGATTAATACCCTGAGTATCTTGGGGGCAATGCGATCGTGCTTTCTTAGAGTCCCGTCAATGGCGGCGGCTTATCCGGCTGGCTTTTAGGCTTTTCTGCAACGGGTAGCGACTCACTACGGCTTACTACGGCATTCGGCGGCGTAACTACTTGTGGAGCCGTAGCAGGCTGTTCTATGCCTTTATCAATTGCAAAAAGCTGTCTTAGATGTGAGTGATAGCGACGTAACAGCAACGTAATCACTAAACTGTTATCGATGCCGCAATCTACCGTCAAAGCTTGCAGAATTGCGGCGGCATCATCGGGGAGTGTTATCTGCTTTCGTTGTCCCATTAGCAACTCATCCCCAGAATTGTGATGTCTTGCGGATTTGGCGCAATCTTGAACCGTCCCCCGGTTGATTGCTCGATCGCGCCTGCTAATGGAGCGCTCCCCCCAACTAACAAAACCTCACCCAAATCACTGAGATAAGACTGCCACTGACCACGCGCTGCTGAGCGGATATCGTCCAACCATTCAGAAACGCAACTCTCAAAGCAGGCTGCAAAGCTCACGCCGTTGTGTCCGGTTGTGTAGGTCTGATTCTCGATACCATCCAGAATTGAGCCGATATCAACGCTTTGCCCCGTAGCTTTTAACAATCGAGCTTGGATTGCATGACCTAACTGGTTCGACCCAGGCAATGTGACTGATGCCTCTCGGATCGGCACTCCTTCAGGCGCAAACAATCGCCCGGAACTTGTACCGCCACCAAAATCAATCACGCCGTTGATAGCTCCAGTCCACTGATATAAGCCGTGTTTGATGCCATATCGGTAAGCGGCGGCGGCTTCCTCGATCGCTGTTGCCTTAGCGATCGTCACAATTAAATCCTTACCGTTGCGCTTATAGTCGAAGGTTCCCTCTAGAGATTTCACCGCTCGGAGTGCTTCATCATTCCGCACGTCTGGGACTGCAATCATGAGGTTTTCGACTCTCAGGATGTTAGAGCCTGGATTCGGTTCTAGTGCTGCAAACACCAAATCAGCCATCATTTGAAGCTTGCCTTTGTCGAATGCGGCTTTTCCCTTGAGCGTCTTAGCCAAGGAGCCGATCGCATAGATTCGCTTGTCGCGTTCAATCACAACCGTTGTTTCGTTGCATTGGGGATAGTCTTCAAAGTCGAGATCAAAATCTCGGACCACTGAGGCAAGGCGAATGATTTGCCCTTGGGGATTCAGAAATTCAGTGAATCTGTTGCCGGGATTGACATAGACTTTTTCCCGGATTGCTTGATAGTTCCGATTGAGCTTTTGCAGCTCTGACATTGTTGAATAGTTCATTGATGCTCCTAGTTTGAAAATGGACGCAGGAAAGCCCTCAGCTTTAACTAAGGGCTTGGGTGATCTGGGTACGATTGCGAATCGCTAGGCTTGGAAGCCTTCTTGCCATTCGCCCGGATTATCGGGAGGAAACTTGATTTTTTCGTCCTTGATGGCTTGTTCGAGTCGATGAAGCACGATCGCGGATTCCTCAGTAATTTCATAGTGTTCCGCGCTTCGGACTTTCCAGATTGCGTTGATCTTTGATTCAACTCCCTCGATGAGTCGATCAACGCGGAAATCGTAATCGCTGCACTCCTTGATCTCTGGATCTGTGGTCAACCAACAGCCCTGAAAAACATCTCTCGGATTGCCGTGGCGATAAACAAGGTAGATGTGTTGCCCGCCAGAACAGCAGGCTAAGAGTCTTTTCTGGTTGGCTTTGCTCATTGAAGTTGGCATGATGTTTTCTTTTGTTGGGTGATCTGGATGCGATCGTAAGGGACAGCCAGAAGCGTTTATTCATGGCTGTCACCTGCATTAAAACGGCAGCAAACTCGCAAAATAGCAAGCCTTCCGCTTCGGTGAGGTCTTAGCACCTTCCTCTAGTCCGGCTCTCGCTTTCATCAAGCAAACATTGGAACTAGAGCAAAACTCTCTGCACTGTGAACAGGTTGGAGCTAGGGCAGCGATTCTGCCTGATCCGCGTTCATCTTCATCCGAAGCAGTTGAGGTAATTGGAGCGGTTTCGAGTGTTAGCATTTGGATGAATCCTCGTTATTGGGGACAGCCGATCGCATTTCTTTCCAGGGAGCGCGATCGGCTTTTTGATTGCCGAAATTCCGGCGGATCGTGTTGCTCTGTCACCGCAAACAGCGATCGCTGAAATCTTTTGAACTTTGCCCTACTGGAGTCCCCCGATCGGTCTCCTGCCCAGATAGCGGCGTATTTGTTTGTGTTGGTTCTGTAGTTGCCCTTCCGGGCCTCCGGTGTCTCTGGCAGGCTCATCGCCGCCCCCTGTTTCCGGGATGTCTGGGCGTTGTCTCTCACCCGACAATTTCAATATAAATTAAAAATCTGTGTTTTATCTGTACAAAACACATCATTATTCTATATATAAAACAGACGAATTAATAATTCGATCTCATGTTTTTTGTCTGTACAATATCTGGTTTTTACGGCTAAGGTGAATGTACCGAATACTTTTGGAGTTCAATAGGAGATGTACAAATGACAGTGGCAACTGTGGGAAGACCGAAGCGATCGCGACCTGTGGACAGGGTGAATTACAAACTTGATAGTGATTTGCGCGAGATATTGCAGCAAATTGCGGAGCGCAATGGACGCAATGAAGGCGCACAAGTTGAGCAATTGATCCTGTTCTATGAAGCGATCGAGCAGTTGAACAGTGAAGGAATTCCAATTCCGTTTAATGAAATCAATGCTCGTGTGCGGCAGATCTGGACAAAGTTAACCGAGAAAGACGGGGGCGATGAATAATGCAGGCAATCGCAGGAAAGCTTGAGTTAACAATCAAGATCAACGAACTCCCCAAATCCGTAACTGTTGAGAACGGGTGGAAAGAATTTTCTGTTAACTGCGACGGGCAAGTCGTCTTAATCACCGTCAGACCAAAAATCTGGAACAAAATCGAAGCCGCGAATGAGCAGTTCCCTTTGTGGGTGGCTGCGATCGCGGGTTCAATGGGCAAGAAAACTCAGAGCGGTTTTATCCTGGACAATCCCTCGATCCAGGTGTTTGAACGCAAGCCGAGGGAACCAAAGGATTGCTAGAGCACAACACGGCACAGTGACGATCAGGAAAATGACCGATCTCCCCCGTTTTGAGGCAGCGATCGTGTCGTTTCTCCCACATTTCCAGGCTTGCAACTGACAGCAGCACAAATTCTGAATGCGGCTTAGAACCGCTAACCAATCTCGATTCCACTACTCAGGCAACGTGAACATTTGTATCATCATCTGTAACTCTTGCGTATGATTTTTGACCCCAAAGTACAGCCCAATCAGAATACATTTGGGTACAGATGAGTACACACTTCTAAAAACACAATCGTCGTAATGCTGATTATAAGGGCGTTACACAATTCGCAATGCTAAGACGATCGCTCAATTGCACTTACAGCTGTTTTCTCAGGGCATCTTGTCAGACTTTGAAAATCAATGGCAAACTGCGTCTCAGTAATACTTAAGGACTTGGATTGATTCGCCATGCCTCAAGCATCACCTGATACGTTTCGATTGAAGACTGAACTACGAGATCGCCTGTTACAGACTTCAAGAGAGCAAAACATTCCCAAAAATCAAATCGCAAACGCAGCGATCGGAGCTTACTTAGACAAGCTTCAAAACGGAAGTTCCATAGCGTCGTAATAGAGTCAGGAGCCACAGTTATGAACAAGAAAAATCTAACTCGTGCTGAAATTCAAGCACAGTTGCATCACGAACAAGCATTGAACGTTGTATATCAACAGCGTAAGATGCAATTCTTTCGTGGCTTTGCAGATTCGTTTGAGCAGGTCGTTGAACGGTGGCGAAATAAAACGGCTGTTTGGGATGACTACCTCGTTTTAATTCGATTCCTGCCGGAAATGCTGCTTTACCGCTATGGTTTTGAGCAGTGTTTGTGTCATCCGGATCAAATTGCAGCGTACAGCGGACATATGAAATGGTACAGATCGCTGTCTGAATGGCTGAGCTATCTAGTTCCAGGGGACAAAAAAATTCCTGCTGAACTTTTGTTCTCTGACGAAATCCGAGTTAAACCAAGAGCCGAGCTTTCCAAAGCTGTTTTAAATTTGGCGATTCAGCTACTTCCAAGAAGTGCCGAACTGCAACAGGATTTCAGCACACCTGCTGATCTTTGGTTTATATGGGAGTCATCGATACTGGATGCAGATATTTTCATGTCAGGACTAGCTACAGGGAATGCCAGCGAAGGGATTCAACTTTCCAACACAGACAGTTATAAAGTGATGCAACAGACCGCGCAATGGCTAGAGTCTGCCGATTCTCTTCAGCCATCAAAAGACCATCGTGTGTCGCTACCCTTGTCCGAAGCGCTAATAGGAATATCAGCATTAACAGCATCGAAGGATGAAACTTTTCGACTTAGCAAGGAGTACCAAGCATTTCAGCGTGAGCTTAAGCGCTGGGGGAGAACAATCAGAAACACATCTGGATATAACCAGATGGCATTTCGGAATGGACAGTTACTTCCTAGCGGCAAAAAGGCTCCCCGTACTGCCAAACGGGTAGGAAAAGGATTCGGTTCGTAACGAGATCGTTACAAAAACAAAGTTAGTTGCACAAAAATTGCGATCGCAGATTGAGACTTCTACTCTACGTATATCGGTATTTTTGAACCAAATTGACATGAAGCGCCAAGTTAAGAGCATTGTTCTTCCACTTCGTTTGAGTCCGGTTGAATGGGAAGCATTGCAGGATCGTGCAAAACTCGAAAACTCAAACGGTAGCGCGATCGCAAGACAAGCAATTTCTGAATACCTGGTTGCATCGCCAACAAAAAGATCCCCCAAAGCCGCTTAACTCTTTGAGGGATCTTCCAAGAAAACCCGGAGCGCCAAACTCTCACATAAGCCGCTGCCGGATTCGCCTGATAAATATAATGTCAAACTTTTGCTCAATTCTAGCACCCGTCCAATTGGGGGCACAAGGGAAGCAGAGCAGCGCTTCTCAAAGCACTTCGCAGCTTACACTCTGGCAACCAGAGAAATTCTCATGCGAATCGCGTAAACCAGATCTAACGATCGCACCCGTTCCCCAAAAAATTGCACTTGATAGCGATCGTTTTTATATCGCGTGTGGTGACTGGACGCTTCCGATCCAACTGAACCAACTCGAAGCAAATTACCTCTACTATCAATTAGCGCGGCTTGATTGGACGTTAGACGATTTAGGAATTCCGATCAACTTAGAGCAAATTTGGACGATCGCTGAGTCGGAACTTAAAGAGCTTTGGAATACTCTCAAGTTAATCGGCGAAGGAGGTGCGGTATGATTGCGATCGCACCTCCAAACAATCCTTTAACTCTTACCAGTTTGACTGGATTGGCAGCTTTTCGAGCATTCCTAAGTGTCTTGGCTGCGGTTGATGGATCCAAAGAGATTTGGATCAAAATCGGGCATAACAAGTTCTTTGTCGGCGACTGGAATGACTCTGGAAACTTTGAGTTATTCGCCACATCTGGACAGGGAGCCGAGCGCCGCCGAACTTACAAAGTAACGGATAAAGCGTTTGATTACCTTTGCCGCAAATGTCGGGAATTAGATGGCGGAGTGTTCTACATTTCGACTCAGCCCCAGGACAATCCGCTAAAAGAATGTGTCAGCAAAACTGACGACATTGGCATCGAAATCGACCAGGGGAGCCGAGAGGAACAAATCGCGCTTTATCAGCGATTTAGTGCTGTCACAGCACTAAATCCTGCCTTGCTCATTACAAGCGGCGGGAAGTCAGTTCACGGTCATTTCAAGTTTGATCGCCATTACCCAGTAGAGCAAATCCAATCGATTCGCCGATTGATGGTGCTGGCTTTCCTCGCTGACCCTGTAACGGTGCGGCTCCATCAACCGATGCGGTTGCCGGGATTCTCCAGACGGGAGAAAGGGAGAGAACAGGAATTACTGTACTACTCACACGATCGCTACACTCCCGATCAGATCCTTGCTGGATTGCAGAAATGGTTCGATTATTCGGGATGGAACTTGCCGGAAGAAATGCCCGAAGATTGGTGGCGCGATCGCTTTCACTCTGCACTGAAAACTTCAGCGAAACTGAATGAACAGCAGAAACACGAGTTTGTTAGAGCAGAACTTGCTAAAGGCTTGGTTGGCTATCGAAAAGAGATTGCTGATCGTGCGGCTGCAAGAGAACAAAAGAGAATTGAACTATCTAAGCGGGTCGCAGTCGGAAACCCCAACCTGATTGAGTTGGTTCAAGAAGCCTGCGATCGACTTGGATCGGATGCTTTTACCCTCTACCCGCACGATTGGAAGTTTAGCGGACAAAAAGCTAGAGGACGATGCTGTAATCCGAGTCACCAGAGTGCGTCTGGTACTTCTGCGTGGATTGCACCAAATCCAAATGGCGGATGGGGATATCATTGCACCGCTTGCACCGACGATAAACCGATCGATGCTTTCGGGTATTGGCTTTATAACAAGCGCTACTGGGGCTGTCCCTACCCGTCTGGAAAGGACTGGATTGAAGCAGCGCGGGAATTTCTGAAGGATTCAGGCGTTGAGGTTCCAAACAGTCCTGCGCCCCATTATCAAGGTTTCAAAACCGCGTGTGCTGCATATCAAGATGATGCCGATACAGAGCAAGCCGAACAATCAAAGCGCGATCGCTTAATCAATAAGCGAAAGCTTCGATTCCTCCAATATTGGGAAAGTTTGAAGCGTGATTTCCTATTGCCTCCCCTTGTCAGTGGCAATGAAATTCGATTTCAGTCATACCAAGGATTTGCACCGATCATCGATCTGTTCTGGGATACAAACTGTTTACAAGGATGGTTGGGTGCTGGCAAAACTGAATCGATGCTGCGATCGCTGATTCCGTTCAAAGATAAGCCGATCGTTCTAGTTTCGCCTCGAAACGGATTGCTCCGCCAAACAGCACAACGTGCTAAAAAACTTGGATTTAATGTCTACCACTACCAGGATGACCCCGGCAAATTTCGAGCAATGCTTGAAGCAGGTGAACCTGGAATCTATTGCATGGCTCCCGATTCATTCAAGCCTTATGCAGTCGGTAAACTTCAGTGGGAAGACGTAATTCTTATCCTTGATGAATTTTGTGGGATTCGTAAAGAAATCCTTGGTAAAACTGCCGAATTGCCACAGGTTACGGATGCGATCGCTCGATGTGCCTCGCTGATTGCGGTAGATGCTTTCTTGAGCGAAATCGATATCCGTGTGATTCAGAAACATCGATCAGGTTCGATGCAAATTCTCAACCAGGAATTTAAGAAGTCACCCGTCAAAATCAAGTGGCTGGAATGCCGCAATAAGGCGGGTGAGATTTCTTTCAGTCATGAGGGAATTTACTATTCCTTACTCGATCGCTGGATTGACGAGAAGTTAGGACGGATTGCGATCGCGGTCGATTCAATTCATACTGCAAAGATGCTCGATCGCTACCTCAAATCAAAGGGTGTGAAGACTTGGATCGTTTGCTCTGAAACGCCGCAAGAAAATCAGTCCTTCATGCCTGAACCGGACAATGTGATCGAACACGGCAAGATTCAGGCAGTAATTTACACTCCCACCGCTCAATCTGGGTTAGACATTCAGGCGAAATTCGATCGCGGACTGCTGATTTGTACTGGAACGCTTGCACCGACTCAAATGCTGCAAATGCTCGGTAGATGTCGGCAGTGTCCAGAATGGTACGTTTCAGCCCCCAGACATTCAGGTAATCCCGAATGTGTGACCCCTTCATTGGACAGCAAGAAGATCCGGCAGTGGGCTGAGCAAATCGCGCAAACACTCATGGATTTGGGCTTCAATATGCCCCTAGAAGTGCAAGGATGGGCAGTTTGGGAAAGGCTTATTCGTGATATCGAAAAGGCGTTTACGTCTGAATATATGCGGTGTCTGCTCGATTATTTCTTTGAGTCGGTTGAAACGGTTGAAGTCGAGAGCGATCGCGTTTCCGAATGGCGAAAGGATGCCCAAATTCTCAAGTCTGAGGACGCTGAAAGAACGCTAAAAGCGAATCTACAGAACGGATTGCGATTGATTGATGAAGAGAAGGAGCCTAAATTAAATTCTGAGGTTTGGGATATCAAGCTGGCTCAATTCTTAGTCAAGTACCCGAATATTGCGAAGAAAGCGATCGCAGATGTTGAACAGTCTGAAGTTGAAGTGCGTCAAGCGAATGCAGAAATTGACAGCTTAGGCGGTTGTGATGCCATTCGAGGCAAGCTATCCGAACTTGCTGCAAACATTGAGCAACTCACCGACGCGATCGAGATTTTAGACGAGCGGCTTGACATTCTGAAACGCTTCTATGCTGAGTCTGATAGTCCTGACGATTGGCAAGCGCTTGTGGACGCTCGCAGAGAGTGGTTCTTGCTGGCAAACCGACGAACGAATGCTTTTGCAGAATACGCAAAACTTGATCGACTATTGCAGAGCGCCAGGGCTGAACTCGGATCGGCTGCAATCGAGTTGACGAAGCTGTTTCACTCTCGACGGGTTGAGAAGCTTAAAAACTACATCACGGCAACCGAACCGAATGAACAGGACGATCGTGACCTGCTTCAGTATTTGCGGGAACGTCCAGCGCATTACAACGTTGGCAACTTTAAGCGGCTGCAAAATATCAAGCTGTTTCGAGTATTGAATCTTGGAAAGTTAGCATCTGTCTCCACTGTCAAGGAAATTGAGGCAGATTTGAACGCTTTCCGGGCTGCAAGTGATGCGATTGCGAAGCTGCATCGGCAGTTTCAAGCTAATTCCGAACTGGCTCGACTGTTCCCGTTGATTGATTCGCAGAAATCATTCTTCGACCATATCAAGGCTTGTATGTCGTATCTGGGCTACGAGAAGGGTGGCAAGTCGATCCGAGTTGAAACGGAGGAACTTAACCCAAACGGTAAGGATCGCCACGGGAAGCAGCGGTTTAGCAAGTCGAGATCAATCTACTTTGTATTCTGGTTCTTGATGGAGTGTAGTGGTTCTGCCTACTTCCGAGACAATCTAGAACTGATTTTGCAATCGATCCGCGATCGCTTAGCTGCTGAACGTGAAGAACGCGCCAAACAGCGTGAAAGGAAGGAGCGATACGAATCGCCACCGCCAGGATGGGAGGCATACGTGGCATGAGCGAAACTCCCGAAATTAATGCAGAGACAACCTCACACACAGATGAGGTGCGCTTGCGATGCCACAGATTAATCGATCGCATCGCGAAACGTCCCGGTTCAGCGAAATTGCTGCAACTGGCTGAGAAATCATTAACCCTTTACGCAGAATATAAGGCGAGTCGCAAGCATGAGCGGTAAAACTTGGTATTTCACAAATGAGGCAGCGATCTTGCTTGACCTGACTGACAAAAAACTGAGAGAGTTGAATCGATTGGGGACGCTCAAGATGGGCTACCACGTCCGAGATGTTTCGCCAACCGGCTCAAAACGCCCTACGCTGCAATTCCATATAGAACGATGCACAGAGTTGCTCTGCACGCCTCCTGAGAAGCGCAAATCTTACTAATTGAACAATGAACTTAAAACAACTGAATGACCGCTTAAAGGCGGCTAAGCTTGGCGTGACCGTTGAAGCTAGAGGCAAGGGATTTATGCTGTCCCTTCGTGCCAAGTTGCCACCAAGAACAGGTACAGGTGAATGGTATCGGCAATATATTCCGCTTGGAATCTTTAACAACTCTGCTGGAATTAAAAAAGCAGGGGAAGAGGCGAAAAAATTAGCAGGGCAACTTGCTGCTAAAGAATTCCGATGGGATGACTGGAAAGAACCTGAAAAGCCTGAATCCGAAACGATCGCAACCTGGATCGAGCGTTATGAAACCGAATACTTTACCCGTCGATCGCGCAATCCAAAAAGTGAGACAACGTGGGAAACCGAATACGCTCAAGTGTTTCGGCAGTTGCCACCGGATGCACCTCTAACATTAGAACTGCTGCGATCGACCATTGAATCAACAGCACCCGACACCCGAACACGAAAACGTTATTGCATGGTTTTAGGAAAGCTAGCTGAGATTGCAGGCATCGACTTGAATGTGAAACCATTGCGCGGCAAGTACGGAAGCAAGGGAGCAAAGCGAGTATATCCACGCGATCTACCATCGGACAAAGAGATCAGCGAATGGCGCGATCGCATCTATGCAAAAAGCGAATCTTGGGGCTACGCATTTGGCTTGATGGCTTGCTATGGACTGCGGAATCACGAATTGTTCTACATCGATTTGGAAAAACTGAAAGAATCCCCGGTTCTCAGCATCATCGAACATGAAGACGGAAGCAGCGCAAAGACCGGAGAGAGAAGGGTCTGGGCAGTTTACCCGGAATGGTGGAACAAATGGCAATTGTGGAATGTCTCACTACTGCCGCAAGTCACCGGAAAGAACAATCGTGAGCTAGGGCATCGGGTGACGGCTGCATTTAGACGATACGGTTTTCGCAATCCCTATAATTTGCGGCATCGATGGGCAGTTAGGACAATCGAGTTTGGCTTACCCGTTGAACTAGCAGCACAACAAATGGGGCATAGCTACAAAGAACATACAAATACCTATCATTACTGGATCACTGATGAAATCCACCAAAGAGCCTATGACCTCTTGATGCAGCGCGACGATCGACCGTTGCCACCGTGAGCCAAATTTGATCCGTTTCAGCAGCGATCATTGGGAACATTTCGAGACAATTTAGTACATTTGCTCAAGCCAAAAAGCTTGATTCTATTAAGATTTCAGCCTGTATCGTACTGGTACAGGCGTTTTTTTAGTCGGACTCTTAATCCGCTGGTTCTGGGTTCGAGCCCCAGGTCATCCATCTGTGAATTGAGATTTGCTGACACTCACAAGCGCTCGACCAAGTTTGCTACTACTGCAATAAACT